>CAZQEZ010000047.1:0-27457 GCA_964592475.1 uncultured Roseivirgaceae bacterium | reverse complement strand
CGCGGAACCAACCGGAATTTTTTTTCGGAGCAGAAATATATTATACACTATAAATAAATTAATAAATTAAATTTTAAACATTATGAAAATGAAAGTAACTTCCTTTTTATTCACGAGTTTTTTAATAAGCTTACTCTTGCTAATGGCCTGTAATAACGAGGATGAAGTAACGCCCGTTGAAGTAATTATAGAATTGAGCTACCCCGAAGCATATACTTCTCAAGTTGGTGAAGGTATTGTGGTGACCTTAGGTAGCACTACCGGCGGGCAGACATACAGTGTAGAAAGCGACTTGTCCGGCATAGCAGTTTTTGATGCGGTTATTCCCGGTCCATACACAGTTTCTGCCAGTCAAAACCTCGACGCGGCACAGGCATTATCGATTACCGGAATTTTTAACGAGCCAATCAGCCTGAATGCCCAGCAAGAAATTAATGTGACACCAGATCCCATCACCGGGCAATCGGTTACGCTGGTATTAAGCGGCTCACCGGCAGGTTCGATCGTGTTCAAAGAAGTATATTATACCGGGGTGCCTGATTTTTATTTCTCCGACCAATTTATAGAGCTTTACAACAATACCGGCGAGGTTATTTATCTCGATGGGCTGTTTATTGCCGACATTTATGGAACCTCCGGTCAGATCAATCCAAATTCAGAGCCCACACCTTTTAAAGACGATACCGATCACGTGTATGCCAACAGTGTTTGGCAAATACCCGGCTCCGGTCAGGAGCATGCATTACAACCGGGAGAAAGCTTTATTATTGCTCAGGATGGGATTGACCATACCGAGCAAAATGAAAACACCACTGTAAATCTTTCGCAAGCCGATTGGGAAACTTACAATGAGCGGGATGACAACCGGGATGTTGATTCTCCAACAGTACCTAATTTAACCAGAGTTTATTTCACCGGCGGATTCGATTGGTTGGTTTCAGTATTCGGACCGGCCCTGGTTATTTTCCGATCCAATGATTTTGCCTCGCTGGAAGAAGTGCAAATACCGGGCTTACCAGATACATTTGCTCCTCGTATCAAAATCCCCAACAACCTGGTGATTGATACCTTTGAGGCTTTACAAAATAATGAGAGTGGAAACTTTCAACGTATTCCGGCTGGGCTGGACGCGGGTTTCGTTTTTGCTTCCGGCACTTATACCGGGGAAAGTTTCCGACGTAAGCTGGCAATTGAAACTGATGGACGCAAGATTTTGCAGGATTTGAATAACAGTAGTCTGGATTTTGAAAAATTAGAGAACCCTACACCAGGTCAGCTACCTTAAAGCAATCGTGATTGAGATTTAATGATCATGAAAGGCGACTTTTATTGCTTCGTGTTTATTCTGTTGCTGGTAAGTGTGATGCCAGCCGGAGCCCAGGATGAACTATGGCAGGATGATAAAGTTCTGACCAGGAAATCATCCTGGCGCACCCTGCTTAATCCAGCCGGACTTGCACGTGTTCATCAGCAGCAGAATTACACTGACTTTACCCTGGATCATACCTGGGGTGAAGGGGATTTTCAACGCCCGCAATGGCCCTCTCAATTTCGTTTCACTAATTTGAATGTAAACGGGTTGACCAAAATCCCTAAGATGATTTTTGCCGGCTCATTCAATTATCAATTGGCACGTAATCGCCAACAATTCTGGAGAAATACTCATATTTCTCCTGAAGAATCTCCATTCATATGGGCTGACTCATCGGCAGGACTTTGGCATCTAAACTTATTTTCAGCCAAAGTTTTGATGGCCAATAATTCTTCTAATCAAATCAACTTCGGATTAGAATTGGTTTATTCCGGTGGAAGTGGGGATCGGAAAAATGATCCGCGACCTTTATTTCGTCAGCAGTCGATATTGATAAAACCCGGTGTAGCATTCATGTTTTTGCAAGGATCATTAGGGCTGCATATAGCGTACCGCCGGTACACTGAAGATAATGAAGTGGGATTTTTCTCAGTACAGAATTCACTTTTATACCGCTTGCGTGGCTATGGCACCTTCAGCCGCACACCATTTGTTTCCGGTGAAAGGATAATTCGCTCCGATCAGGCTATTGCAGGGCTCAGTTATGTAGGTAGTACAGGGTGGGAAGCTGAAATTGAACTGGGAATAAATAACGGGGAGGTAGTAGAAGGAATTGCTAACCCTAATCCGCAAGGAGAATGGTATGATACCCGTTTTAAGTTGTCCACTCAAGATTTGACTCCGAAGAACAGTCCGGTTGGATGGAGACTCTCCTATGATCATTTTCGGCAATCGGGCAGTGATCCGGTTTTTCAGGCCATCAATTACTATTTGCAAAAACATGAATTTTGGGCGACGGTTAGGTGGGAACCAGTAAAAAACGACCTGATCGAACTCTCAGCAGGATGGCATCAGCGCAGACAAGAGGATATAATAGCAGCTACAAAGGCTGATATCATGCACGCGAGCCTTAAAATTGCAGCATTATTTGATGGTAGCGCTTTAAGACATTACCCGGCAATAAGTTGGTATCATCCACTGCGCCAACAATTGAACATCGGCAACCCGGGTGAAATTTCCCAAGCCCTTATCGTTCCCGATTTTAACCTATTAAAACGGGGATTTGTGCGAACTTCCTACCGGTTGGAGGCAAAGTTACTGCAAACATCTGCTCTTTTTCTGAGGTTGGAACCTACCTGGCGGTACAATCGGGATTTTCAATTCTTAACAATTTATTCAGCATTAATATATACAATACAATGAAAAGCATTCTTTATTTGAGCATGCTGCTGCTCTTTAGTTTAGCCTGTTCCAGCTTAAAACATTCCGCAACACGGAATAAACCCCGGTATTTTCCAGGATATGAGCAATTAACAGCAATGGACAAGCAGCTAGCGGATTCCATAGTAGCTCTGGCACTGGACCAGGAGGGTATTTATACCATTCTGGGAAGAATAAAACCGGTAAGCAGTATCGGTTATTCACTAAAATATCCGCTTGCCAAAGACAGCACCATGGTCGAGGGCTCGCATGAAGTGGTTAATTTAAAGGTGGATTCAATAAGGCAATTTGTGCAAGAAATAGAGCAACTGCATCGAATCACTGAGCGATTGTCATCCGAGGAGTTGACTTTTTTGTTGATCCCTTTTCGTGAAACTTACGATAAAAATCGTCACCTGCAATTATTGGTATGTCGTCAGGATCTGATAGATAGTACGCTGGCAGTACATCAACCTTTTTTTGCTCAATGGGGTTTTACCCCGGGTACCGATCCCGGAACCTTGATTACCGCGTTAGAATTTGAAGAAATGGCAGATAGGTACCGGGCGTATGGCTACTTGTTTGGTTATCCTAAATATGCTGTCGATTTTTTTGTAGAAGCATTCTTGATTAGCGAGCAAGGCGGAGAATTTGTAAAAAGAGATTTTTTTCATATTCCCGTGTTCGAAAGGGAACAGGGAAGATTTACTTATGCTATCCCCAAAGATCATAAGCCAGACCATACCGACTCACTGATTTATCACCGCAGTATAAAAGTGCTCGAGAGGTATAAAGAAAGCAGGTCTGAATTCATCAATGATGAAAAAATGGATATTAATGCATTTTTAAAGTATTGGTTTGATTAGGTAATGTTTTATTATTTTTATTATTTTTAGTAAATTAAGTAGACCATAATTATAGCCAGTGAAATAAAATACGATTGCCTGCTGATGTAAATGCACATGGAAATTATTAACCATTTATATAAAAAATAAAAAAAGCGATGAATGATCAAATTAATGAAGCAAATTCTAACATAGAAAGTTTGGTACAGGCAGAGTATCCTAATGCGGCCACCGGCGAATTTGTTACCCAAAAATATTTGACTTTTCTATCTGATGAGTACAAGTCCGACTTGAATAAGATGCTTTTCGCAACTTCTTTATGTTCAGATGACATCAACGTGTCTACTGATTTCAGGAAAGTTTTGACGCGTCCGTTCTCCATGGGGGGCTTAGGTGGGTTACCTTATTCGGGTTTTACTGGTATGGTGGCTTTTGCCCACCACATTCCTGATAATGGTGATGCTTTTATTTTTTATGGGCCACACATCGGCATTTCCGATACCGGCGAATTAGGTAGGATGAGGCGCCCCGGCCAGAAAAAACTCACAAACAGTTGTGGGGCATTAATGCTGGCACTCGAAAGTATGATGCAAACAGATGAAGTATATGTGCCCCATATTGTAGAGCATGATTATCAACAAAAGGTTTTGGAAAACACCTTAATGCCATTTAAGCATGAGATACTTTCAGCGGAAGATTCTAGAAAAGAAATAACAGAAAAAGCATATTATAAGATTCACAAACAGATCACTCGCCTGGTTCACATGTCAAAAGGAGAGTTTTCCTGCAAAAGGATATTTCTTTTGGGAGGTATTATCATCAACACCAGTCCGGGATTTCATGATTATGTAGACATAAGGGATTTTGTGGTATTCAATGTGGCTGATCTGGAAGAAATAAACCCCATTTCCATATTGAAATCAGAAGCCTTTAAATCTCTTTGATATTGATAACCTAAGTAAGCTGCTAAAAATCAACGAAACCGGCAAATTCGGTTTCTTCCAGGATGTACATCATTACTTCAGGGTCAGTTGCATTTAATTTCAGCCGGCCCTTGATTTTTATCATGTTGGTGTAATTACCAATTTTTTCTTTAGTATAAGCCTGTACAACCGTTTCAGGCCCACCGGCTCCACAAAAAAAGCAGGATTGTAATGGCAAAGCGGAAAGGATTATATAATCCCGCTTACCATGTACCTGAGTTGGATAAACATACCCAGGCAGGGTTATCCATTGCCCTTCCAGCTTCTTTATATCTTCGGTAAATTGAGGATACATGAGCATGCCGTACTTTTCATGTTTTTTAATTTCGTAAGTCACTTGCCTCAGTACAGGCCAGGCATCTTCCCGGGCAAATTGTGCTTCTGACGGGCTTAGCAAAAACGTGAACCCGGCCAGGATTATCCATTTCTTCATGTCAGTAATCATAAGCTTTTTCAATTATTACAGGTAATTTGGAATTATCCTCCCGATTGACCCGCAAAATACCTTTGATCAGGATCATTTCTTCTTTGTACATTACTTTCTGCTCGGAAAATACTTCAATGATAGTCTCCGGCCCCCCAACTCCACAAAAGTAACAAGCCCTGGTAGGTAAGGCCGAAAGCACAAAATGATTGTGCCAGTAGCCACTTTTCAAAGGATAAAGGTAACCAGCTACCATAACGGGTTTGCCATCCAGGGCAAGCAGGTTGTCACTGAATTTGACTCCCTTCAATCCCCTGAACTTTGATTCTGCCACAATTTTCCATAGTTGCAGGCTCTCTTTGTTTTGTGCTTCAGCCGGCGATCCACTCAGGGTAATGCATCCTAATATATAAATTACTAATAATTTTTTTTTCATTTTAGGCTTTGGCTAAGGTGGTTGAAATATTTAAACGGTATGCTTTTATGGCCGGAATTAAAGCAACTAATAATCCCAGGATAAAGCTCATGGCCAGGATCACTGCTAAGGTTCCTGATAATGCTGCAAACGAAATAGATACCAGACTTTGGCTTAGCTGAAATTTTAAAAAGAACAATCCGGCCAATACCAGCAAAAAAGCCAATAATCCTCCGGAGAGGGTAATGATAAGCCCCTGCAAGGTCACCTGTTTAAATAAGAAAGCGGGCCTGGCGCCCATTACCCTGAGTAGAACCAGGTCGTACACGTGCTGATTTAAATTGGTATAAAGCACCATTACCAGGCTGATCAGGGCCAATACAATCAACACCATGGCTATCCAGGCCAACACGGTTATCCCTACTCCCAGTAATGAAAAAATTCGGGCAATTTCAAATGCCGGTGAGGCAGCCTGCATATTAGTAAATTCATTGATGTATTGTGGCATCTGGATCGCACCCATCGGGTTGGTAAACTGCAAAATTACACTTGTAATCTCTTTTTGGGCTCCTTCATCCTCTTCCAATCCTTGTTCTGCCATTTCATGATCTTTATCGATAAAATTTTCGTTTTCTTTTTTTCCATCATCATGATCATGTGCGTCTGCTTTAGTCTCATGTTCATGAACATCATGAAATTGACCCTTGTGGTCATGTTCTTCATGCTCATGCCCATGAACTATTCCGTTTCTTTGCCCATGATGCCCACCATCTTCTTCAGGGTGCTTCGAATTTTCATGGTGATGATTGTTATGTAGCAACCACACACTTTCCAGGGAGGTGATCAGTAATTCATCTACCACGCTACCTGTCGGCTGCAAGATACCCACGATTTGCAAAGCATGCTCCTGATGAACATGATCTCCCTTTTGCAGACCATGGGCGCTAAAAAAGGTTTCGCCAGGATGTAAACCTAATTTTCTGGCTACTTCAGCCCCGGCCACCACTTGCAAAGGTTCTGTAAACGAGCTACCGGTGCTTAATTGCGCGTTGTAAAGATCGAGCAGCCCGGTATTGCTGCCCACGATGCGATAACCCTGGAAATTGTCGCCCAATGACAAAGGAATCCAGGTTTTTACCATAGGATTATTTTTTAAATTTAGTGCCTCGTGGTAGCTAATGTTGCCGGTAGGATAATCAATATGAAATAGGCTGCTCAGAATCAGTTGTGTAGGGCTGCCTTTGGCGCCTACCACCAGGTCTACACCGGCAGTATTTTTTTGCATACGGCTGGTAATAGAGGTTCTGATCAGAGAAATGCTGGTGATGATGGCCAGCCCGATTCCCATCATCAAAATACTAATGATGGTAGAGCCGCTTTTATGGCGAAGGTTGGCAAGGCTAATTTTTAATAAATTCACCATGAGGCAAAAGTTCAGATTGGTTTTTAAAATATTGCTTCAAGCGGTTGTCGTGCGTGGCTATTAATAATCCGGTATTGTGGTGATTGGCGTGTTCTACAAACAATTCAATCGTTCTGAAACAATTCCGGTCATCCAGATTGGCTGTAGGTTCGTCAGCGATAAGCAACTTGGGCTGAGTAATGGCAGCTCGCGCAAGTGCCAGCCGCTGTTTTTCACCCTGGCTCATGGTTTCAATTTTGTGATTGGCCTTATGGGCAAGGCCTAATGCTTGCAAGTGATGATCTACCAAATCCTGCTCCTGTTTGATGCCATTTAGGTAGCAGTTCAAAAAAAGGTTTTGCTGTACTGTCATCGATTTGATAAAATGGTTTTGTTGGAATACTATACCAATTTGCCTGCCCCTGAAGCGGTCCATTTGGGTGGAAGTCATGGTTTGATAGCTCTTCCCGTCTAATTCTATGCTACCTTTTTGCAAAGGCAGCAACCCGGTGATCAGGTGAAGTAAGGTAGTTTTGCCAGCCCCGGAATTACCGGTAAGCAGCAAGCTTTGCCCGTAACCTAAGATTAGATTGGGAAAGATCAGGTTGGTTTGGCTGTTGTATTGATATTGTAAACCCTGGGTTATGAGCAACATAGTTCTATATTTTAAAGTGGCCAGGGATCCTGGAGCAAGCCCATTTCCATCAATTTGATTTCTTCTGTAGTGCAGAGGCATTGGGAAAATTCCTGCCACATTTCTTCTTTATTCATCTCCTGGCCAATGATTACTATTTCATTGAGGCGATCGCCCCATTGTTTGTCCCATTTATCCATGATGGTCTGCTGGTTTTCCATATATAAAGGATTGGCCGCTCTTTGTTTATAAGACATGGAAGCCCACCAGCTACCATAGGGTTCTGCTTTCAACGATCCACCTGCCTGACTCCAGAGTAGCGCTTTGTCAGGTCTGGAACCGAGCCAGAATATGCCCTTACTGCGCACTATGCTGGCTGGCCAGTCCTGGTTTATGAATTCCCAGAATCGTTGCGGATGAAAGGGTCTGGGGTCCCTGAATACGAAGGATGATATGCCATATTCTTCTGTTTCGGGCACATGCTCATTATTCAATTCTTTAATCCAGCCAGCCGAGGATTCTGCTTTTTCATAGTCAAAAAGGCCAGTGTTGAGGATTGTTCGAGGATCGATACGGGCATAGCTGGTTTCCAAGATTTTGGCATCGGGATTAAGTTTTATTATGGTTTGTTTCAGCAGTTGTAGGTCGTCAGGGGAAACAGCATCTACTTTGTTGATCACGATCACGTTGGCAAATTCCAGTTGATCGGTAAGCAGGTTTACAATACTACGCTCATCAATACCTTCATTGTCAAGCTTTCTATCCGCGATGGTGTCCTCACTATCAAAATCATTAAAAAAATTGAGTGCATCCACCACCGTCACCATGGTATCTAACTGGCTGATACCGGTAAGGTCGAATAGTTTTTCTTCCTGCGCGAAAGAGAATGTTTGTGCCACCGGGATTGGCTCCGATATGCCGGAGCTTTCAATCAGCAGGTAGTCAAAACGATTTTGCAGGGCTAGTTTTCGTACTTCCTGGATCAGGTCTTCTCTCAAAGTACAGCAAATGCAGCCATTGCTCATCTCTACCAGCTTTTCTTCGGTACGGGATAGTTTACTGCCATTTTCAATCAGTCGGGCATCGATGTTGATCTCGCTCATATCGTTCACGATCACTGCCACTTTCAGGCCTGCACGATTATTAAGTACGTGATTGAGCAAAGTGGTCTTTCCGGCTCCCAGAAATCCACTTAATACAGTTACGGGAAGTTTTCTCATTTTATATTTACAACTTTATTGCAAATATAGATAATATGCAACATTGTTGCAAAAATTTATTAATGAAAGGGGAATTATTAAAGGACTGAAATGGCGCAATCGTGGGATATCCTTATTGGTAAATAGAAGAAGACAGGACACACTCCGTAAGCGGTATTTTTGATGATTGGGCAGAGAACTCCCATCTCAAAATAATTAATGCCGAAACAATGAAAAATATGGATATGACTCAGCTAAAAACAATCCTGCGATCAACACTTCAAAGCCGTATATGAATAAATCGGAAAGGTCATTTTTCATTAATTTAGTAAGAGCTTTATAAGCCACCTTAACAAATCACTTTTTTGCAAAGGTAGATGTATAAATAATCAAATAAAACTTCATACTAATAAAAATCAGAGGGTTCAATCAAAGTCCCCCTGGTTTTAATTCATCCAGCGCCCACGGCATAAGCTCAGATACGGTGGGGTGTACCAGTACAACTTTTCTGTATTGATGACAAGGTATTCGGCTATACATGATGGCTGCAAACATATTGATGATTTCATCGCCACCTGAGCCCAATATAGTGATACCCAAAAACAGATCAGTTTCTGCATCTACTATAATTTTAGCAAAACCTTTTGTTTCTCCCATTTCTTTGGCCCGGCTGATTTTTTTCATTGGAAGCTTGGCTTTTAAAATTTTGTGTCCTTTCCTCAGCGCTTCATTTTCGCTCATTCCTATTTTGCCCATGGGTGGGTCAGTAAATAAGCCATAAATAGGTATGCGATCAGAAATTTTCCTGGTACCTCCAAAAAGGTGATCAATAACTATTTCTGCATCATTAACTGAAGTATGAGTGAAGGCTCCTTTACCATTTACGTCTCCTAATGCATACACATTATCTACATTAGTTTGGCAATAATTATTTACTTCAATATAACCTTTGGTATCAGTATTTATACCCGCACTTTTTAATTTTAATTGATCAATAGCAGGTTTTCTACCGGTAGCAATTAATAGGTGTGATCCTGTAATAGTTTTTAGCTGATTATTGTATTCTATTTCAAGTTTGATAAATCCATCTTCTTGTAAAACAGATTTTGCATTACTATTACAATAAATTTTCACACTCTCTTCTTCCAGGAAAGCCTGAATCTCATCGGCAACATCCTTATCTTCACGGGGCATTACTTGTTCATTCCTTTGAATTACCGTCACTTTAGCACCAAATCTTCTATAAATTTGTGAATATTCCATACCGATATAGCCTCCACCAATTATGATCAAATGCTTTGGCAAATGCTCCAGATCAAGCAACCCTTCACTATCAAGCCATTCAACTTCGTTTATTCCCCGGATGGGAGGAACAAAAGGTGTTGCACCAGTATTAATATAAATTTTATTCCCTTTTACATTTTCTGTTCCAACTTTTAAAGTTTTATTGCTTACAAAAGATGCCATTTCATTTATAAAAGTGACATTTTCACTAGATTCTATCCAATTTCTAAGACCATTGCTTGACCCATTTCTTATTTCGTTCATACGTTCTTTTATCCGGCTGTAATTTAACTTTATTTTACCGGTTTCAAATCCATAGAAATCACCTTGTTTTGCTTTGTAAATAGCTTTGGCCGAGGCAACTAAGGTTTTGGTAGGTGTACAACCATAATTCACACAACTGCCACCAACTTTATAACCTTCAATTACAGCAATTTTATCGCCAGTGGTTATTAATCTACTCAATAAAGTTCCGGTTGCTTGTCCGGTACCTATGATAATATGTTCAAATTCTTTCATGATACAATGCTTTTCAGCAACAAAATTATTTTTATTTAAGAGTAATTGTTATGAATTATAACGGCCAAATAAGCATAAACAATTCTTTATCTCTCTGGCTAAAAAAAGTAAGTTTTAAGTATAAAAGAATTACCCACCGGTTGCAAAACCAGGATATAAAGTCATGCCTCCATCTACTACAATCGTGCTTCCAGTGATATATTCTGATTCATCGCAACATAGCCAAACGGCTGCTTTTCCTATATCTTCCGGGGTACCGATTCTCTTAGAGGGGATCAATTTCAACAAAGCCTCCTGAGCTTCCGGGGT
Organism: uncultured Roseivirgaceae bacterium; assembly: GCA_964592475.1. Classification (GTDB taxonomy): domain Bacteria; phylum Bacteroidota; class Bacteroidia; order Cytophagales; family Cyclobacteriaceae; genus CAZQEZ01. The sequence goes on along the minus strand of CAZQEZ010000047.1, from coordinate 16,712 downwards.
AAGCCAGGCCTCCTGGTTAATTTTAGTTTTAATTGCTCCCGGGGCAATACTATTTACTCTTATTTTATCTCCGGCACATTCTTGTGCTATGCTTTTCATCAATAAATTCACACCACCTTTAGATGCCGCATAATTAGCATGGCCTGCCCAGGGGATGATTTCATGTACTGAACTCATGCAGATTATTTTTCCTGCAGATACAGAAACCGATGGATCAACACCATGTCGCAAAAAATCTTTCACGGCTTCCCTGGAACATAAAAATTGCCCGGTTAAATTTACATTTAGGACAAGGTTCCAATCTTCTAAAGTCATATCCACAAATTTTGCGTCTCTTTGTAAGCCAGCATTATTTACCAAAATATGTAAACTGCCAAATGTCTCTTTGGCTTTTGCAAACATGTTAGATACCTGATCCTCTTTACTAACATCCGCTTGTACTGCTATGGCGCCACCGCCGCTATCAGTGATTTCTTTGACAACTTCGGAAGCCTGGTCTTTATTTGAAACATAATTGACAACAACTTGCGCACCTTCATCGGCCAGCGCCAAGGCTACCGCTTTTCCTATGCCCGTATTAGCTCCTGTTACTATTGCCGTTTGATTTTTAAGTCTTTTCATAATGGTAGTTGTAAATAAATAATAAAAAACTTACTAACTTCAATTTAATGATTTATCAAGATTGTATGCTGCACTGATCAGGGCTAGATGCGTGAAAGCCTGTGGCGTATTGCCCAGGGCTTCCGCTCCTATTCCTATTTCTTCCGAAAAAATACCGACATGATTGGCATATCCCAGCATTTGTTCAAAAATGAGCCGGGCTTCTTCCAGTTTTTCCTGGTCTTCTCTTCCAGCCCTTGTCAAAGCCTCTACCAACCAAAATGTACAAATATTAAAAGTGCCTTCAATGCCATCTAATCCATCGCTATTTTCGTATACATTGTATCGATAAACCAAACTATTGGTAACTAACCCTCCCTGATCAGGTGACTTCAAAATTCTTTTCAAGGTTTTTATCATACGGGGATCTGTGGGAGATACAAAGAAAACCAGTGGCATTAATAAATTGGATGCATCTACTGTTTTACTATCATAAGATTGTACAAAAGCCTGGATTTCTTCATTCCACCCTTTTACCATTATTTCTTCATAGATTTCATCCCTTATCTTTTGCCATTCTATTTTGTTGGAAGGGAAGGATCGTTTATCTGCCAACCTGATGGCTCTATCCAGTGCTACCCAGCACATCATTTTAGAATATATAAAATGTCGCTGACCTCCTCTTACTTCCCAAATGCCCTCATCTTCACATTTCCAGTTTTTGCATACCCATTCAATTAAATAGGTGAGACTTTTCCAAAAATCGTAAGAGATGGGAGAACCATATTTATTATAAAGATAAACAGAATCCATCAATTCCCCATAAATATCTAATTGCAATTGATTATAAGCTCCATTGCCTATGCGTACAGGAGATGATTGTCGATAACCTTCTAGGTGATCCATCGTTTCCTCTTTTAAATCTTTTCTTCCATCAATTCCATACATAATTTGCATAGAGCCATCAGGATTAAGACTTTTACAAATTTTTTCAATGTAATTCATAAAATTTTTAGCTTCTTCTGTAAAACCTATGCGTATTAATCCATAAATTGTAAAAGAAGCATCCCTGATCCAGGTATAACGATAATCCCAATTGCGTTCTCCACCGATGCCTTCCGGTAGGCTACATGTAGGTGCTGCTACTATTGCTCCGGTGGGTTCAAAGGTTAATAATTTTAATGTTAAGGCGGAGCGAATGACCATTTCACGCCATCGCCCTTTGTAGGTAGATTTTGCTACCCAGTTTCTCCAGAATTGTATGGTTTCCCTAAACCTTTTTTCAGCTCTTTCCTCAGAATAATTGATCTGGCAATCTACAGAATCTATTTTATGCAATACAAATACGACACTTGAATTTTCTTTCAAATCAAACTCGGCAAAAGCAGATTTTTTATTTGTATCTAATGAAATAGTAGAAGCCAAGCCTATACTTAAATTTTGACTATGAAAGGCAGCGCCTTTTTCAGTAATTACCACCTCGTGATCGTCGCGGGCATAATTAAAAGCCGGCTTACATTCCACTTTCATTCCTACATTGCCATGAACACCTTTAACTCTTCTGACAATACGATAATCTTCTTCCTTCTTTATATCTTCACCTACCGGCATATAATCAGTGATTTCAACTACACCTTCATCTGAAAGAAACCTGGTAATTAACACGTTGGTGTCAGGCCAGTAAAATTGTTTCTTTTTAAAATTATCGCTCGATGGAGATAAACAAAAATGACCTCCTTTTTTAGCATCTAATATTTTAGCAAATATACTGGGACTGTCAAAATGAGGAAAACAAAACCAATCAATTGAACCATTTAAGCCTACCAAAGCGGATGATCTCATATTGCCAATAATTCCATAGTTTTCAATAGGTTGATAACTCATAAGATTTTTAAAATTTAATATTTCGTTTAATTATAATATTTTATTTTTATATAAATGGCGATTACAACCACTAAAAATGGGTAAATAGCAGACAACCTGTACAATTGCTCTATCTGAAAGTAGGATTTTAAAACACCTATCAAGTATGAGCCCACTCCTACGCCGGTCATTAATGCCGCAATCATCAGTGAAGAAACAAAAGCGGCTTGCTCCTTAAATCTTGAAGACAAAAGATCAACCGTGGTAGGAAAAAAGGCAGAACAGCTTAAACCTGCCAGGCCAAAGACCAATATGCCCGCTAATGGAGATACTACAAATGGCAATATCAAAAATATTATTACCATCAAAATTGGCAGGAATATCCAGATACTGAAACTGGATATTTTCAATAAAAGAAGTGAAGCTGCTAACCTTCCAAACGCCAGCATTGCCCAAAATACGGATAAAGCGACAGATGCTGAGGTGATTGGTATGCCTTTTTCTTCATTAAGATAAACCACTGCCCAGTTGGAAAAGGTGCCTTCGGCGAAAGAATATAAAATAGCAATGATCACAAATAACCAAATCAATTTCCGGTTTAATAGAGTTGTATTTTTTTCAGGTATAGTCTTTTCCAATTTTTTCTTAAGGTCGGGTAATGTGCAAAATGGTAAAAATATCAACAATAATAAACTAATGGCTGCTAAACTAACCGGATATATATACCATACCTGCCTGCTGGTAAAATAACCAACTATTGACGGACCTAAGGCCAAACCTGCTCCTATTACAGCATGTAAAGCAACCAGGGCCGTTCCGTTTTTTCTCGGAAAAATTAGTCCGGGATAGGTATTGGTGGGTGCAGCTGCCAATCCAAATGATAATCCAAAGAAACTGGTTGCCAAAAGCACTGCATAATAAGTGTTTTCATGAGTAAAAAACACAATAGCAGATAAAAATATCGATTGTGATATAAAATTTGCAGCTAACGTAGCAGCAAGTATTTTCTTTAACCCTATATTTCTGGCAAGTGTACCCCCGGCAATGGCCCCGAATACCGCGGTAATAATTTGCGGGATAAAAATAAAGCCGTACTGGCCATCGGTAAGTCCTTGCGATTGCTTAAGATAGGTGCTGCTGGCAGGAAAACTTACCATGCTCAATCCTATCAAAAAAGCTGTGCTATAAATAACTAAAACATCAAGCCAATTGGTTTTACTATTTTTCATTTTTATAATTTTGGCAGGGCTGGCAGATTTATTGCTCTTAACCCATTCTTTCAATTAAATGGTCACCTACTCTTAATGCATTTGCAATTATTGTTAGCGAAGGATTAACTGCAGAACTACTGGGAAAAAAGCTGCCATCTACTACATATAGATTATCTATTTCGTGAGTTTTACAATTGATATCCAAAACAGATGTTTTAGGATTTTCTCCAAACCGCAAGGTGCCATTTTGATGCCCTACAGCAGCTAAAGGTATTATTTTTTTAAAGTAAAGTGAATGAGGAATAAAGTGATGACAATCGTCAACTTTTTTTAATGTGGTAGTTAACTTTTGCATTAATCGATTAAATCCTTTTATATTGTTTTCTGTGTAATGAAGGCAAAGTTTCTGGTTTCGAACTTCCACCCGGTTGTCTGGATGTGGTAGGTCTTCCCCGGTAATCCACCAGCCAATGGCGTGATTAGCTACTTGTTCAAGTGCAAAGCCTGGTGCAAAACTTGGTGCATCAGCTCGTAGCATATCTTTGGTAACTGTACCTAGAAGTTGAATATGTCCCATTGGATACTCGAAATCATTATCCCCCCAGTAAAAATCATTTAGTCCCATTGTTTTCTGAAATTTCGTGGGGTTAGGTTTATTGGATATTGATAATAACGCCCCATTATTATGCTTCATGAAATTTCTACCTACCTGGTCTGATCGATTTGCCAATCCATTAGGATGTTGATCATTAGCAGAATTAAGTAATAAAAATGCTGAGTTAATGGCACCACAGGAAACTACTACAATATCTGATTTAAATTCCAGTATTTCACCATCTTTTTCGGCTAAAACACTATCTATTTGGTCTCCTTTTTTATTGGTTGTTAGTTTAGTAACTTTAGTTTCAGTTAATAAAGTTATATTGTCCATTCTCATTGCAGGTCGTATGCAATTAATATCAGCATCTGATTTGGCGTGCACAAGGCATGGAAATCCGTCACAGGTATTGCAGCGTATACAGTTGCTTTGTAGCGCATTATTTTCATCTAGCTTAATTCCCAGTGGTAAATGAAAGGGCTTATAGCCGTTTTTCAGGAAATTGTCATATAATTCCTGTATTCTGGGCTCATGGCTTACCGCCGGAAATGGGTATTTTTTATTTCGACCTGGTTCTGTTGGGTCCTCCCCATCATTTCCATGAATTTCATATAATTGTTCGGCTTCATCGTAGTATGCTGCAAAATCCTGGTATTTGAGAGGCCATGAAGGCGATACACCTCCTTCATGTTGTACTTTATTAAAATCTTTTTCCCTCATCCTAAGCAATGCAGCCCCGTATACTTTAGTATTACCTCCCACGTAATATCCTGTTCCCGGAGAAAAATGATTACCTTTACGATCGATCCATTCTTCGGTAGTATGATATCTATCCTGCTGAAAAACTGATTTGGCATCCCAGTTTTCTTTTTCCCTGGGAAGAAAGGGTCCTCTTTCCAGGATCAGGATTTTTTTTCCTGTATCTTTAAGTCGATGTATCAAGCTCCCGCCTCCTGCACCTGTGCCGATTATTATAATATCATAGTAGTCCATAGGGAAGAAAAAGTTATAAATGCAAATCAAGAAATATTTGCAAGACTTTTTCGCGATTTGAGTTTAAATAGTAACATTTGTCAAAAAAATGACAATAAATATATTCTACCTCTGGGGCAATTCTTCATTGTTTACATTTTGCAGCCAAACTAAAAGCTCATTAATTTCCGGTAAATATTGATAATAAATCATGTAATTAGCCTCTAGCGCTGGCGAATAGCAGAGAAAAGGAATAATATGTTTTTGTGGATAATTCCTGATATATTCTATAATGCCATTAGCGCTTTCCGGAAATAAGGTGTGTAAATGGTTTGTTTTTATTTGATCAAAAAGTTCCCTTGTTTTACCAATGCTGGCAATGATGTTGCCTTCCGTATCTGCTACAAACACCGGGTCTTTGCGGTAGGCAGGTAGTTGTAAAAGCCTGTCTTGATTTCTGTTTTTATACTTTAGAGTCGATTTGCTCAATACCTGTACCAGTATGGGAACCGCAAATGGTACTAGGGAATGGAACACAAGACCACTTTGAAAAAAATTAATGGCCAGCCCAATAATGAAAGCCATCAGATAATTGATCGGCCTGATAAGCTCATCAACCAAAAAATAAAAATAGCTATTTTTTATTAACCTATACTTCATTTACTTCATTCCTGTTTTTTTAAGTAATCAACCATCATATAATTATCCTGCTCTGGTAGTAAAAACCATTGACGGAAAGCATTTTGAATTTGATCACGACTGAAAGTTTTATCTATTCCGGTTATATATTTCACCAGACAGGCAAGTGTATTTTTTATATTAGGCCGCTTTCGCAGTTCGGACCTTATTATGTCAACCTTTGCTTCAAACAAAAAAGGCATAACCACCGGCAAGGCAATCCCTGGCCATTGATTACTGACTTGCTGTTGAATAGCTGCCAATAAATCGAAAACAGTAGCTTCGGGATTTAATTCACGATAAGAGTTTAATAGCGGTCTTTCTTTCAGGTCATTGACTGGCAGTACCAGTCCTATTTTTTGATTATTTACTTTTGCCAATTTCGAATACAGGTCCTTGTAGGAGGTGATTTGACCTTTGTATTGAATTTGTAAATCATTATTTGAAATACCCTCCAACACTCTTTTTACTCCATTGGCAACATTGGGTAGCGGATCGATTATATAAATATCTCTTTGCATCATTATTTTTAAATTAAGCCTAAATATAGCAAAAATCCGGACCTTTTAAAAAAGCCCGGATTTCAACCAACTACAACTAATCTACTTCACAGCCTCGAAAAGTATCGTTGTATTTACTTCATCTCCTACTACAGCAGTGGCTGCCCAGCTGCCTGTGCCCACGCCATAGACCGTTCGGTTTAGCGAAAAGTCCGAACGTATACCAAGCAGTTGTTTGTTTTTTTTCATAGGATGATCCTGAATACCCAACACGGTAAATGGCAGCGCAACATCCCTGGTTTTATCCCGGATGGTAAGTTTGCCATGTACCAGATATTCATTGCCACTTTTTTTCTCAAAACGTGATGAAACAAATTTCATGGTTGGCCATTGAACGGCATTAAAAAAATCTTCGGATTGCAGGTGATTGTCCCGTTTTTCATTTTTTGTATTTACACTGGCAACCTGCACGGTAAATTCTGCTTTGCAGCTATTTAAATTTGCGGGATCAAAAATGAGAAGTCCACTGAAATTATCAAAACTACCTTTAACCGGGGTAAAGAAATGTTTAATTTCAAAATCAATAGAACTGTGTGATTCGTCCAGCTTCCACTCCTGCGCGTTGACATTTCCAAAAAATAAAATAGCCAATACTGACAATAATAAACTTACATTTTTCATGATTTTCATTTTTTCAAATTTTAGAATAAATTAAGTATTGCAGGATTAGTCGCAGCTTATTTACCGTCCTTACATTTTTATGACGCTAAGCTAAGCAATTTGTCATTTAGGTGACATTTGTAAAATGAAGACACACATAGTAGGGTTAAAGAAGAAAATGTTTATTTCATCCTTAAGGCTAAAAAACAATCTGAAGTGACCCTCTGGTTTTTGAGCTGCTTATCAAGTCAAACATCTCCCTTTATCCTGAAATGAGGTTAGTCTTTAGATTATTAAGGCAAAAACTAACCAGGAAAAATCTTACAGCCCATAGAAAATGAGAAACAGATTAGCTAGTGTGCCAATTTCTTTACAAAACCGATCAGCAAGATATTTATTACGGTTTTTATTCTATTATCACTGCTTATGAAGTTGCTTAATTTTACTTTCCAGCTTCATCATTTTTTCACCGGCTAATTTAAACACAGATAAACTCAGCTTAGGTATATCCTGTAAAAGTTCTGGCCAGTTTTCTTGTTTAATGATACAAATCAGGCTGTGTTCCATAGTTAAGGCAATAATATTTCCTTCCGTTGCGGAAAGTTCAATGAAAAGTTTTCTGAAAAGCTCTTCAGGTCCCAAGTATATCAATCACCCTTTCTTTCCATATGCTTTCATTGAGGCCCGGCTGCTCACCATTTGTCTCTCTTCCTCATTCAGACATTTATGATGTTAAAATTTTTTAGATGCCAAATTTTTTCCTCATTCGATTGTTCTACGATGTTGGTTTTCATATTTGTCCCATTTTTGACAAAAAGTGTTTTAAACCACTAAACTGCCAACCTCAAAAAAGTAAATGATGTTAAAAGAATTACAAGTTTTTTAAATTTAAAATTTATTTATCATGAATAAAATAAATGTTCCAACCAAGGAACAAGTTTCAGAAGAGAACCAGGTAATATTTGAGCAACTGGAAAATAAGGTGGGTTTTGTGCCTAACATCTACGCTACTTATGCGCTTTCGGATTACGCTTTGTCAAAATATCTTGCTTTTTCCAATGGCAAAACATCATTGACCGGCAGACAAAAAGAAGCTGTTTACCTGGTAACCAGCCAAGTAAATGGCTGTACCTATTGCCAGGCAGCTCATACCGCAAGTGGAAAACAGCATGGTTTCAGCGATGATCAAATACTGGAAATTCGCGGCGGATCTGCATCCTTTGATCCCAAACTGGATGCTATCGTAAAATTGGCCAAAGGCATAGCAGAGAAAAGAGGACAGGTGGATGACCAACTGGTAGATGAGTATTTTGCACTGGGATTTGATGAAGGCAACCTGGTAGATGTAATAGTGGCGGTGGGCGAAAAAACCATTACCAATATGGTTCACAATGTTACCCATATCCCGATTGATTTTCCTAAAGCACCAGTACTGCACGAAACTACTCATGCCTAGTATTATTGAGCCAGGATAATCTAAATCTTTCCTGGGGTCTAAAAATAATAGCCACATTATACACTATTTTAACATCTTAATAATAATAAAATAATTGAGTTAATAATGTTAATAATATAAATGCTTTAAAAAATTATTTGCATGGAACTAATAGCGAAAGAGCAGCTGGTGTCAACCTGGGTGAATCATTACGCAGATTATCTATTTCATAGGGCTATTACTAAAACCTCCAATGAACAATTGGCAGAGGATCTGGTGCAGGATACCTTTTTAGCTGCATTGGAGGCTTTTGATAATTTCCGTCAGGAAAGCACGGTAAAAACCTGGCTCACAGCCATATTAAATCATAAGATCGCGGATTATTTTCGAAAAGTGAATAGTAAAGCAAATAATGCTAATACAATATCCAAAGAGTATAGTCAATTTTTCGACAATAATGATAATTGGAAAATAAAAGAGAGACCCCGGGAATGGCAAATTGACGAAGAAAAGCTGTTCGATGATCCGGAGTTTCTTCACATCTATCAAAATTGCCTTCAAAAATTACGCCCTCAATGGTCATCAATTTTATTGGCTAAATACCTGGAAGAAAAAAACAGTGAAATAATTTGTCAGGAAATGAATATATCCACGACAAATTACTGGCAGATCATTCACAGAGCTAAACTGAAAATGAGACAATGCCTGCAAAAAAATTGGTTTAAACAATGAAAATAATTCAAAAATTGATGCTTTCCTGTCAGCATGCCACCTTTTTGATAGAGAAAAAGCAGGAGTTTCGATTGAATACCGGTGAGAGGTTGCATTTGAAAATGCATTTGTTGATGTGCCATGCTTGTCGTACTTATTCGCAGCAAAGCTCACTACTCAATCGTATATTAAAAAATGTTAAACCAGGAAAAAATCAGAGGGAAAATATTTAGGAAGAGGCTAAGGTTCGCCTCAAACAAAAGCTTAAAAATTCTGAATAACAGAATTTCCCGGCTTAAGCATTTAAGTTCAAACAACTATAATTAAATATTTTACAATCCATGCAATATGCAATAGAAAATCTGATGCAAATAGGAAAACTGGTTGCGAGAATAACTAACCAGCATTACAATCAAAATTTAAACTTATTGTCAGGGGGCTTCCATAGTACAACATGTTCGGCTAGTTATTGAATTTTATCAATGTTTACAAAACGGATACCCACTGGGAGTAATTGACTATAATCAAAGAAATAGAAGTATCAGGTTGGAAACAGAAACTGATTATACAGGGCCCGGCCCCTCATATCTGGATGAAGGTTCGGGAGGTTTGACAAATGATTTTACCAATCGTAACACCACCTTTATGACCTGGAACCTGATGCATATGGCCCTGATGTTGAAAAGTTATGAAGGTATACCTGCTTATGGCAATCAAAGATCATTACGGGATGCCGGCGCTATTGAGGATCATGACAATATTGAGTACAGGGTATAATCTTAACTAAATAGCTCTATTTTAATATATTTATATTTTATTTTTGATTTTATAGCAAATATTTTCATTTTAATTGCTTTTGTTTCGCTAAAATATTAAATTTGATTTTACATACTGATTTTTGACGTTGGCAATTTACTCGCAATATATCTTAAAAGAGTTGGTTATAAAACTTAAAGATGATGATCTCAGGGCTTTTAATGAGATATATCATCGGATGATACCTCTTTTATATGGATTTTTAGCCAACATTTATCATAATCAGGATTTGATAGAAGAAGTGTGTCAGGAAGTATTCATCAAAATCTGGGAATGCCGCCATCAAATTATACAAGAATACTCATTCAAAAATTATATTTTCACGATAGCAAAAAATAGAATTTACGACCACCTGCAAAAGGAGAAACGAAAATTGGAGGTTTACGCTAAGGTCGAATTTCCTGAAAGTACAAATGTTTTGGAGGAAACACTTCATTTCAATGATATGCAAAATTGTATTGACCGTACCATTGAAAATCTGCCAGAATCACAACAGAAAATTTTTATCATGAGCCGGCAACAGTATCTGAGCAATAAAGAAATTGCGATGAAATTAAAAATCTCCGAGCGAACTGTCGAAAATCAGATTTATAAGGTGCTGAAGAAGTTAAAAAAAGAGCTGATGCAAAATGATAACATGCTCCCCCTGCTCATATTTTTATTTTTTTGCAGCTAAAAAATAAATGAACTAAAAAAGAGAAAATAATTTGATACTTTTAATAATTTGATGAATTTTGATTTTCTGATGAATTAGGATGAATAGTTTTTGTTTTTTTCAATTAATTGCTATATTGCTTCAAAATAATGTAAAGCCATGGAATTGTTAAGAGATAATAATAAAAAAAACAGCTTTCCAATAGAACATGATAGGAATATTGGATCAAAATCTAAAGCAAAGATCACTGCAAAATTCCATGGTTTATCAGATATTGATATTTGGAAAAAATTTAAAGGAGGCGATTTAGATGCATTCTCTCATATTTATTTCAAGTATTATTCTACCCTATACAATTATGGCCATCAATTGAGCAGTGATACCGAGTTTATAGAAGATTGCATTCAGGAAGTGTTTTTAGATATTTATAAATCACGTGATCGACTATCAATTGCAAAATCAATCAAATTCTATTTAATTAAATCTTTGAAATCCAAATATTTAAGAACATTAAAAACATATTCCAGAGCAAAGGAAAATGAAAAATACTCCAGCGAATATGAGTTTCAATTTAATTTTTCCGCCGAAGAGAAAATAATTAACGCTCAGTTAAATGAAGAGCTGATAAATAAACTTAATAAAGCATTGGAAGCACTTACCCACAGACAGAGGGAAGTGATCTATTACTATTTTTATGAAAACTTATCGGTTGATGAAATAGCTGAAATAACAGGCGTAAGCCATAGAAGGACTATTCAAAATATCATATACCGATCCATTGCTCTTTTACGAGATCAAATAGATATGGCTTCTCTTCTCCTTTTCACCCTCATAACTACACCACATTAACTATCTAATTTTTTTACTTTTTAATTATATCCATTTTTTATTATATAATTTTTAAAGATCACGAACTATTTTTCAATGGTTTGTAAATATAATTTTTTTTTACATTTTATCTATGTATTTCTAGTAAAAGCGGTCTCTTTATAATTGAAGACTATAAAAGCATGAATCATCTTTATAATAAAAATTTGCAGGATTTACTAACCAACTCATCATTTGTGCGGTGGGTTAAATTTCCTCATAAGGAATCTGAGCAAAAATGGCAGCAATGGTTAGAGAAGAATCCACAAAGGAAAAAAGATGTAGCCATTGCCCGGGAACTAATATTACGCATGAATTTTAAAACTATTCATCCTGATAATGATCAAATAGAAGATTCATACCATGCAACACTGGATAAAATTAACAACCTAAATAGCATAAAAACTAAAAAATCAGAAAGAGGTGGTTTTTCTATTTTTAAAGTAGCTGCTGCAATATTATTTCTGTTTTCTTCATTCAGTGCCATTTATTTGATTGTTTCGAACCCTGAAACAGCAGTTGAGACTATACAAACAGAGGTTGCAGAAATAATCCAGAGAAAAAATCCGGCTGGTACCAGATCAAAAATCACCTTACCTGATGGTAGTTATGTCTGGTTAAACGCAGAATCAGAAATATCCTATCCTACTGTTTTTACAAAAGACAGGGAAGTAAGTTTAAAAGGAGAAGCTTTCTTTGAGGTAGTTAAAGATACCTTAAAGCCATTCAAGGTAAATACCAGGTTGTCCCAAATTAAAGTATTAGGTACTTCATTTAATGTAAATGCATATAGGAATGATGTACATGAACGTGTCTCATTGATGGAAGGAAAAGTAACTGTATCCTTATTAGAAAATGATACTTCCTCACTTTTATTACCTGGCGAACAAATTTTAATTAATCAAAAAACCGGGATCAGTGAAAATCAGCAGTTTGACAGTCTTGAAGTTTTTGGCTGGACTCAGGGATTGCTGGTTTTTAAGAATGCTGGCAAGAATGAGATTATAAATAAACTCAGCAGGTGGTATGGAGTAAAAATTGAAATATTAAAGCAACCTTCTTCCACCTGGAATGTAAATGGTTATTTTGAGAATCAATCCCTGGAGATGGTTCTGGAGCGCTTAGCTTTTTCAAAAGAGTTTGATTATACAATTGAAGATAAAAATGTTATCATAAAATTTAAATAATAAATATGAAGAAAGGAAAAAATCTATAACTACCAGATTAATGAAAAATTCTTCCCCTCAATTTAAAGTTTGCGACTAATCAGTGAGGGGAAGGTATTTAATAGTTTTAATTATTAAACAATTCAAAATTATGAAAAAAAAATCTTTACTACTAATTAAGATGATGTCAAAACTACTATTTTATGGTTTGTCATTACAGATGATGTTTATGGGCGTATTACTGGCTGAAAACAGTGAAGCTCAGGAAATGAAGAATATTCGCAAAGTATATGTGGATATTCAGGTTCAGGATGCCAAATTGGAGGCTGTATTTCGAAAACTGGAACACGAAACCAATTTCCGGTTTACTTATGATATTAAAGACGTGGCTTCTATAAAGGTCAATTTAAATAAACATAATCGATCTTTATATGAAATATTAGAAGATATTTCCAGGCAGGGAAAGTTGCATTTCAGACAAACTAATTACGACATAGATGTAAAAAAGAAAACTGATGAAACAGAAAAAAAACCTCCAATTGAAGTAGTTATTCAAACCCGCAACATCACCGGCAAGGTCACCTCCTCTGAAGACGGAGAGGGCCTGCCCGGTGTTAACGTGGTCGAAAAGGGCACTAGTAATGGAACCGTAACCGATGTTCAGGGCAACTATACTTTGGAGGTTTCTGAAGGAGCCGCTTTGGTGTTTAGCTCGGTAGGGTATACGCCGGAGGAAGTGGAAGTGGGTAATCGGTCAGTGATTGACTTAACAATGACTCAGGATATTCAGCAACTGCAGGAGCTGGTGGTGGTTGGTTATGGAAGTAGAGCCAAAAAAGATCTTACAGGTTCAATTTCAACAGTTCAAGCTGATGATCTGGAAAAATCAAAGTTGCTACTCTCACCCCAATATGCTTTACAGGGCAATGTATCTGGCGTGCGGGTTGTAAATACAAGTGGTGATCCAAATGAGTCGCCTGAAATATTTATTCGTGGGATAGGCACCTGGAATGGGGATGCTCAACCTTTATATGTTATCGATGGCCAGATAATTGAGCCTCCAAGATCAGGTAATTTAGATGCCATAACAGGTTTTAGCATGAGCACCGCTCCCAACTTATTCAATCTTATTAATCCTTCAGATATTGAATCGATTTCGGTGTTGAAGGATGCATCGGCAGCAGCAATTTATGGTAACAGGGGAGCCAATGGGGTAATATTGATAACTACCAAAAAAGGCAAGCGAGGAAAACCCTCTGTAGAATTCAACTCCAGTTTTTCCACGCGCAATATTCCTAAATATGATATGCTGAATACGCAGCAATATGTGGATTTGACAAACGAAATGTTTGACAACAATTTGAACCCTGATATCACAAAGGAGGATGAACTTTATGGTGGTGATCAGGATAGTGATATCAACAGGCTGACAAACCGCAGCCCACAGTTTAATGCTGCCAGCCCTTTCTACATAAGCGATAGGACTACTCACAATTGGCAGGACGAATTAATTGATAACAATGCCTTGACCCAAACTTTTGATTTAAAAGTTTCAGGCGCAAATGATAGGGTCAACTACTTTTTATCAGGAAGTTACCTGGATCAGGAGGACCTTTTTCGGGGAAACAGTTTAACAAGATATACAGCCGCATTAAATGTAAGTTCTCAAGTAAATGATTGGTTAAAACTTGGAGTAAATTACAAGTTTACACACCAGCTTTCGGATATGTCCATGATACGTAATCTTACTGATGTTGCAAGTGTAGCACCTTGGCAACCCGTTTACAACAACGACAATGAGTTTGGTTATCAACCGGTTATTGATCCATTCTATGGTGGTAGTGAAACATGGCAGCGAGCAAAACTTTACGGACAGGGAACAAGTTCGAATCATCTGGCAGTTGCCAACATAAATTATGGTGATTTTTCTATTGCTAGAAATATCGGGCAAGCCTACTTCGAAATCACCCCTGTAAAAGGGCTAATGCTTAGAGGAAGTGTGAATCTGGATTATGCCAAACAGGATCGGTTTGAATTCTTCAACCCACCAGACGCTAATATATTTAGAACAAACAGTAATGATCCAAGGGACGCAGCTCCGGATGCTCCGGCAAGTTTAGGGCGCATTTCGCATCGAATAAACAATGTATTCAATTTTCAATCTGACTTTACAGCGACTTACGCCTATACTTTTGACACCAAGCATAATCTAAATTTAACGGCAGCAGTGCAAGATCAAAGGCATGAAACTGAATTTATTGATTTCAGTGGATCTAATCTTACCAACTTAACCGAAAACCCTAAAAGAAATGGATATGGTAACGACCTGGCCAATAACAATTCACTTTATGGTTGGTCCCAACGTTATTGGTTTGGTATGGTAGGCAGAGCCAGCTATGATTATGACAGCAAGTATTACCTTGATTTCTCAATCAGAAGAGATGCAAGTTTAGGTTTTGACGAGAATTATCGTTGGGGTAATTTTTATTCACTGAGTGGGGCATGGAGAATCAGCAATGAAACATTTATGAGTGAATTAACCTTCATTGACGACTTAAAATTAAGAGGTGGATGGGGACAGGCCGGTAACGATCAGGCCGTTGTAGGTGGTTATGCTTATTTGTCGGGAGTAAATACCGGTATTTCATCGGTACGGTTCGGCTCCGGAAATGGAGACCCTCTTGGATCGCAAATATTAGGTGTTGTAATTGCTGATCTGGCTAATCCGCAATTAACCTGGGAGATTGTTACAACCTCTTATGTCGGTTTTGACGCTTTATTTTTAAAAAATCGATTAAACTTAACGCTTGAGTTATACAACAGGATTACCGATGGAATCTTAATGAGTGTTGTACTTCCAAATTCAGCCGGTTTAAACAATCCTGCCGATAATGTCGGACAGCTAAAGAATATGGGGGCTGATATGCAATTTGGATGGAGCGATAGAATTGGAGATTTTACCTATGGTGTTTCAGGCAATTTTAGCATCATAAATAATGAAGTGACCAAAGTTTTCGAGGGAAGACCGCTTGAATCAAGCGGATTTGGAAGGGTTGAAGAAGGGCGTTCCCTTGGCTTGATATGGGGATATCAACTTGGGGGCATTTTCCAAAGTCAGGAGGAAATAGACACATACTACGCGGAAACACCTGATGACAATATCGGAAATACTGATTTCGTTGCTCCCGGTGATATGTTTTTTCTTGATGTACAAGGAAACCCAACCGAAGACGAACCTTTTTACAGTAAAAGCCCGGATGGCCAAATTAACAGCTTTGACCGTACTGAAATTGGCAGGACGATACCAGGACATACCTATGGATTGAATTTGAATTTTGGATGGAAAGGTTTTGACTTATTTGCAGCTTTTTATGGCGAAGGTGACGTTGAAAAATATAATTATGCAAGAGCAAGATTTGAAGGTATGGGCGGAGCAGGCCCAAATTATTTAACAACAACGCTTAACCGATGGACACCCCAAAACACCAATACAACAATGCCCAGGGCTGTTATTGGAGATCCGGCAGGAAACAATAGGTTTTCAAGCAGATATGTAGAAAATGCTTCTTTCTTTCGGTTAAATAATTGGCAATTTGGCTATACCATTCCAAGTTCAATTTCCGAAAAAATTCAAATGAACACGCTTAGACTTTATGTAGGTGGCCAAAATAACATTTACTGGACCCGATGGTCCACCCTTGACCCGGCGAATGATATTTATCCGCTGCCAAGAACGCTAACTTTTGGAATTAATGCTAAATTTTAACTTAACCTTCAAGATTTATAGTTATGAAAACAATAATAAAATTCTTTCTTACAATTAGTTTCTTTTTCTTGTTAGGAGCATGTGACCCAAGCCTGGTTGATGAACCACCCTTAGGGCCAACAGAAGCAACATACTTTGCAACAACTGCTGAATTCAGGGCAAAAATAGCCAGTGCTTATGCTGCCTACTACGATTGGTACCATTTTGCCGCACC
>CAZQEZ010000046.1:0-30858 GCA_964592475.1 uncultured Roseivirgaceae bacterium | reverse complement strand
CGACATTTCTAATTTAACTCTGTCACCTGGTAATATTTTAATATAATTCATTCTCATCTTACCCGAAATATGGGCTATGACCTGATGTCCATTTTCTAGTTCTACTCTAAACATTGCGTTAGAAAGAGCTTCAATAATAGTTCCATCCTGTTCTATCGATGATTGCTTAGCCATATTATACTTTTATATATTTTTCCAAATACTCATGGGTAGTAATTACTTCAGGACCATTATTTGTAATAGCCACTGTATGTTCGTAATGCGCCGATGGCTTTCTATCCTTTGTTCTTATCGTCCAACCATCGTCTTCTTGCAGAACATTTCTCTTCCCAAGATTTACCATAGGCTCAATTGCAATTACCATTCCTTCCTTAAGCTTTACACCTTTACCTCTTTTACCATAATTTGGTACTTCAGGGTTTTCATGTAAATCTTTTCCCACTCCATGCCCTACTAATTCTCTAATTATGGTGTATCCATAATTTTCTACATATTGTTGGATAGCAAAACCTATATCACCAGTCCTATTTCCTTTTTTAGCTTCCATTATTCCTTTGTATAAAGATTCTTTAGTGACCTGTAACAATTTTTTAATTTCTTCATCTACTTCACCTATTGGGTAAGTATATGCCGAATCACTATGATAACCTTTATAATAAACACCACAATCTATAGAAACTATGTCGCCCTTCTTCAATTGATATTCACCAGGAAATCCGTGCACTACGTTTTCATTTACTGAAATACATAATGCATAAGGAAAACCATTGAACCCTTTGAACGAAGGATGACCATTATGATCTTTTATAAATTCAAAGGCAACTTTATCTAATTCCTTTGTTTTTACTCCTTCTTTAATCAATTTAGCTATCTCTGCATGAGCTTTACCCAAAATTTGAGCGCCTTCCTTGATAATTTCAATTTCTTCCTTCGATTTATATATAATCATGCAATAACTAGGCTACTGCTATATTTTGCGAGCGTCCCTTCAGTTTACCTGACTTCATCATACCTTCATAATGACGCATTAATAAATAACTTTCAATTTGTTGAAGTGTATCCAAAATTACACCTACCATAATTAACAAAGATGTACCACCGTAAAATTGTGCAAACCCTCCTGTGACACCAGCTATTTGTGCAAAAGCTGGCATTACAGCAACTATTGCCAAAAATATTGATCCGGGCAAGGTAATTTTTGTTAAAATATCATCTATAAAATCTGATGTTTGCTTGCCTGGTTTTATACCAGGTATAAAACCCCCATTTCTTTTCATGTCATCTGCAATTTGGTTTGGATTGATGGTAATTGCAGTATAAAAATAGGTAAACAATACGATCATTACCCCAAACAATACATTATATTGCCACGACATCGGATTTGAAAAAGTAGAACCTATATAAGCAGCCATATCACTTTCATCCTGCCAAATGCTAGCTATAAGCGCTGGCAAAAACATTAATGACTGAGCAAAAATAATTGGCATTACACCTGCCGCATTAACTTTAAGTGGAATATATTGTCTTTGTCCACCATAAACTTTGCTTCCAACGACTTGTTTAGCATATTGCACGGGAATTCTTCTGGTAGCTTGAGTAAGCATCACTACCCCCATTATCACAAAAAATAAAGCTACAAATTCAATAATAAGCAATAACGCTCCTTGAAAACCTTTAGCCACTACTTCTTCTAAAATTGCTCCTGGAAATCTAGAAATAATTCCAATCATAATAAGCATTGAAATTCCATTTCCAATTCCTTTGTCAGTTATTTTTTCCCCTAACCACATAGTGAAAATTGTACCCGCGGTTAAGATTACAACAGAGGTTAAAGTAAAAAAAGTCATATCTACTGAAGGAACAACAGCTGCTTTAACGGTAGTAATATAACCGATAGATTGAGGTATGGTAATTCCAATTGTCAATACTCTGGTGATTTGACTAATTTTCTTTCTACCTGACTCTCCCTCTTTCTGCATTTTTTGAAAATAAGGAACAGCTACCGTCAAAAGTTGAAGCACAATCGAGGCGGAAATATACGGCATAATTCCAAGACCAAATATAGAAGCTCTACTAAATGCACCTCCTAGAAATGTGTTGATCACACTAAATATACCTTGTGCTTCTTGGTTCAGCATTTCAGAATTAGGGTCAATTCCTGGCAAAACAATCCATGAGCCTAATCTAAAAATAATTAAAAACCCCAGGGTATTTAAAATCCTAACCCTTAAGTCTTCAATAGAAAATATATTTTTTATCGTCGTGAAAAACTTTTTCATGATCTATAATTTGGTCACTTTACCACCACTTTTTTCTATCGCTTCTACCGCTGATATCGAAAAAGCATGAGCCGAGACTTCTACTTTAGATTTTAATTCACCTCTACCCAATATTTTAACTAGATCGTTTTTACCAATAACTCCATGAGTAGATAAAAACTTTACATCAATCGTTGATTCTTTATATTGATCAGCCAAAGCCTGGATAACATCTAAGTTAACAGCTTTATATTCAATTCTGTTTCTATTCTTAAATCCAAATTTAGGAACTCTCCTTTGCAATGGCATTTGACCACCTTCAAAACCTCTTTTCTGAGAATATCCAGATCTGGATTGCGCACCTTTATGGCCTCGAGTAGAAGTTCCACCTCTTCCTGATCCCTGGCCTCTGCCAACTCTTTTATTATTTTTTACAGATCCCTCTGCTGGCTTAAGTGTATGTAATTTCATATTTTAAGCTTCGGTTACGGTTATCAAATGACTAACTTTCCTTATCATTCCTTCTATTTGAGGAGTTGCCTCAACTTCAACAGATTTGTTGATTTTACCAAGACCCAAAGCCTTAATTGTAGCTTTTTGAGTTCCAGGTTTTTTTATTATACTACGAGTTTGTGTTATTTTTAATTTCGCCATTTTTCTTTAGCCATTAAATACTTTTGATAATGGAACACCTCTTTGCTGAGCCACCGTGTAAGGATCTCGCATATTAAGTAAAGCATCAAACGTTGCTTTTACAACATTATGAGGATTAGATGACCCTTTAGATTTGGCCAATACATCTTTAACGCCAGCACTTTCAAGTACTGCACGCATAGCTCCCCCAGCTATTACACCAGTACCAGGTGCAGCCGGCTTTAAAAGAACAAAACCACCTCCATATTTTCCAATAGATTCGTGAGGAACAGTACCTTTAAGAACTGGAATTTTTATTAAATTTTTCTTAGCATCATCAACACCCTTGGTAATAGCATCTGTTACTTCATTAGCTTTGCCAAGACCAAAACCAACTACACCATTACTATCTCCAACTACTACAATAGCAGAAAAGCTAAATCTTCTACCACCTTTCACCACTTTAGCTACTCGTTTGATAGCAACAACCTTTTCTTTAAGATCTATTTCGCTCGCTTTTACCGATTTTACGTTTGATTTTGTCATTTTAGTTAAAATTTTAGGCCTCCTTCTCGTGCACCATCAGCTAAAGCTTTTATTCTTCCATGATATAAATAACCGCTTCTATCAAAAACAACTTTTTTGACACCGCTTTCTGATGCCTTTTCAGCTATTTTCTTGCCCACTTCTTTAGAAGTATCAATGTTAAAATTCTTTTTATTACCAATTTCACGAGATGATACTGATGCCAATGTATGACCTTTAATGTCATCAATTAGTTGAGCATAGATTGTTGTATTACTTTTGAACACGCTCAATCTAGGAAACTCAGCTGTACCACTGATCTTACTTCTTACACCTAAATGTATTCTTTTTCTTCTTAAGGTCTTTTGCGTTGCCATGTTTATTTAATTATTTAGCTGCAGTCTTACCTGCTTTACGTCTTACAAACTCGCCTTTATATCTTACCCCTTTTCCTTTATAAGGTTCAACTTTTCTCAGCGATTTAATTTTAGCTGCTACCATTCCAACTAGCTCTTTATCAATTCCTTCAACAGAAACTTCAGGATTTTTACCTTTTTCAGCTATTGCATTTACTTTTAGCTCTTCTGGTAAGCTTATAAAAATATTATGAGAATAACCTAGGTTAAGTTCCAATACATTGTTTTGAACATTTGCTCGGTAACCAACACCTATCAATTCTAATTCCTTTTTATATCCTTCGTTCACCCCTACTACCATATTGTTAATCAAAGTTCGGCTTAATCCATGTAAGGATTTATGTCGTTTTTGTTCAGTAGGTCTCGATACTTCAATCGTTCCGTCTTTGACATCGATCTTCAATTCGGGATTAATATTTCTAGATAATTCACCTTTAGGCCCCTTTACAGACACAAAATTCTGTTCAGAAACAGTAACAGTTACACCATCAGGTATTAATATAGGATTATTTCCAATTCTTGACATAGTATTAATATCTTAATATACGTAACATAAAACTTCACCACCAATATTTTCCCGACGCGCTTCCTTGTCAGTTACAACACCCCTGGAAGTTGATAAAATTGCTATGCCCAGACCATTCAAAACCCGAGGCAAGCTGTCAGCATTAGCATACCTTCTTAGGCCAGGTCTGCTAATTCTTTCTAAATGCTGAATAGCGTTAATTTTTGTCATCGGGTTATACTTCAAGGCAATTTTAATTAAACCTTGTTTACCCTCATCATCCTCAAATTTATAATTTTGGATAAAACCTTTATCGTAAAGCACTTTTGTTATTTCCTTTTTCAAATTTGAAGCAGGAACTTCAACAATACGATGTTTTGCTTTTATCGCATTTCTAATCCTGGTTAAATAATCAGCTATCGGATCAGTTGTCATATCTTTATCTTAATGTAATTATGTTCTTGTTTCAAAACAGGCCTGCAAAGATAGTAAAATCTACTTAAATTCGCAATCACCAACTTGCTTTTGTTACCCCGGGTATTTTACCTTCGGCAGCCATTTCTCTAAAAGTAACCCTGGAAATTCCAAACTTTCTCATATAACCTTTAGGTCTACCGGTAAGCTTACATCTATTATGCAAACGCACAGGTGAGGAGTTTTTTGGCAATAAATCCAAAGCTCTATAGTCACCAGCTTCTTTTAATGCCTTTCTTTTTTCAGCATATTTTTCTACCAGTCTTTGTCTTTTTCTTTCTCTAGCAATTACTGACTCTTTTGCCATAATTGATTATTTATTTTGATTTGAAAATGGCATACCAAATGCCTTAAGTAATTCATAACACTCTTCATCCGTTTGGGCTGTTGTCACCAAGGTTATATTCATTCCGGATATTCGCGTGACTTTATCTAAACTCACTTCCGGAAAAATAATTTGCTCTGTTACACCTAAAGTATAATTACCTTTGCCGTCAAACCCTTTTTCATTAATTCCTCTAAAATCACGTACCCTTGGCAAAGCAATTGACATTAATCTGTCAATAAATTCATACATTTTCTCGCCACGCAAAGTTACTTTAGCCCCAATTGGCATTCCTTCGCGTAATTTAAAATTAGATACTGATTTCTTAGCAATTGTAGGAACTGCTTTTTGACCAGTTATAGCCGTAAGTTCATCAACACCTACATCTACTAACTTTTTATCCGCTACAGCAGCACCTATACCTTTATTAATACTAACCTTAACAACTTTAGGTACCTGCATCACTGATTTATACTGAAATTTATCCATCAGTTTAGGTACAATCTCTTTATTATACAGTTCTTTTAGTCTTGGAGTAGCCATTATATAAAATCTCCTGTTTTCTTCGAATATCTTTGTAACTTATTATCTTTATTAAGCTTACGCCCTGTTCGAGTAGGTTCTCCAGTTCCTGGGTCTACAAGCATCAGGTTACTGATATGGATTGCAGCTTCTTTTTTCTCACGCCCACCCTCAGGGTTCCCTGCCGATGGCTTAGTATGCTTAGTAACTAAATTTAGTCCCTCTACAATAGCCCTGTTCTTTTCAGGATAAACTACCAGAACTCTACCTTTTTTCCCTTTTTCATTTCCAGAAATTACCAAAACAGTATCATCTTTTTTGATAGGTAATTTCAATCTTTTTTTGGCTTTAATTTTCATCATTACAATACTTCAGGTGCCAATGAAACTATTTTCATAAATTGCTTTTCACGTAATTCTCTGGCTACTGGACCAAAAATACGAGTACCTCTCGGCTCATCATTTTGACTTAACAATACAGCAGCATTATCTTCAAAACGTATATAAGAACCATCCTTTCTTCTTACTTCCTTTTTGGTTCTAACAATAACGGCTTTTGAAACCGTACCTTTTTTTAATGAGCTTGATGAAAGAGCAGACTTTACAGTCACTACTACTTTATCACCCAATGAAGCGTACCTTCTATTGGTGCCCCCTAATACACGGATTACCAGAACTTCTCTGGCGCCACTATTATCCGCAACACTTAATCTTGATTCTTGTTGTATCATGATTATTTTGCTCTTTCAATTATTTCAACTAATCTCCAACGCTTCCTTTTACTTAATGGACGAGTTTCCATAATTTTCACAGTATCACCAATATTGCAATCATTTTTTTCATCATGAGCTGTAAATTTGGTAACTTTACCTATGAATTTGCCGTAAATAGGGTGCTTTATTCTTCTATGAATAGCTACTGTAATGGATTTATCCATTTTATTACTAACCACATTACCTATTCTTTCTTTTCTTAAATTTCTAGTCACTGACATTGCTTCCTAGTTAATATTTTCCCGTTGTTTAATATTGAGCTGGGTTTTTAATCTGGCAATTAACCTTCTTGTTTCCCTTATTTTCATTGGATTTTCTATTGGAGAAATGGCATGTGCAAATTGTAATTTTTGCAAATTTTCTCGTTCTGATTCAATCCTCTCTTTTAGTTCGTCTTCAGTCAATGATTTTACTTCTGAATGCTTATCCATAACTTACTTATTTATGCCTTATGCCAAATCTTTTCGGTGAACAAACTTTGTTTTAACAGGTAGTTTTTGTGCGGCTAATCGTAAAGCTTCGGCTGCCAATTCTTTACTTACACCTCCACATTCAAAAATTATTCTACCTGGTCGTATAACAGCGACCCAATATTCAGGAGCTCCTTTACCTTTACCCATACGTACTTCTGCAGGTTTTTTGGTGATAGGTTTATCTGGAAAAACCCTAATCCAAACTTGACCTTCTCTTTTCATTGCTCTGGTTACAGCAATCCTCGCGGCTTCTATTTGCCTTGATGTTAATCTACCAGGCTCTAGCGTTTTTATGGCAAAATCTCCAAAAGTAATTTTATGTCCTCTTTGGGCAATACCTTTCACCCTACCTTTTTGCTGTTTCCTAAATTTTGTTCTTTTTGGCTGTAACATCTTTATCTAATCTTTTCTTTCTTCAACAAAAAATCTAGCGTCTTCTTCGGCGTGGGTTATCATCACTACCTCGTTTTCTTCTTCCGCCACCTGATCCTCCCCGTGGTTGATCGCCTCCCGTATTTACTCCTACATTAGGAGAAAGGTCCCTTTTTCCAAAAATCTCTCCTTTGAAAATCCAGACCTTAATTCCAATTTTTCCATAAACTGTATTTGCTTCAGAAATAGCATAATCAATATCCGCACGAAGTGTATGCAAAGGTATTCTACCTTCTTTATATTGTTCTGATCGAGCCATCTCAGCACCGCCAAGTCTACCCGATACTTTTATTTTTATTCCTTGAGCACCGACACGACTTGCAGAGGCAATTGATTGCTTCATAGCTCTTCGGTAAGAAATCCTAGCTTCTAATTGTTGAGCAATTGATTCGCCTACTAATTTAGCATCTAACTCTGGTCTCTTTATTTCAAAAATATTAATCTGTACATCTTTGCCGGTGATCTTTTTCAACTCTTCTTTAATTTTATCAACTTCACTACCACCTTTACCAATAACAACACCAGGACGAGAGGTATGTACTGTAAGCGTAATTCTTTTAAGGGTTCTTTCTATCACTACTTTCGCAATACCACCTTTGGGAATACGAGCATCAATGTATTTTCTGATTTTCTGATCTTCAACCAGTTTATCAGAAAATGTCTTTCCACCATACCAGCTGGAATCCCATCCTTTTACTATTCCTAAACGAAAACCAGTCGGGTTTACTTTTTGTCCCATATTTATTATTGTTATTCTTTTTCGTTATTTTCTACAACTTCCAAAGGAACATTACTATCAACTACTAGCGTAATATGATTAGAACGTTTCCTGATTCTATGCGCTCTACCTTGCGGTGCCGGGCGTAATCTTTTTAATATTCTACCACCATCAACTTTTACCTCTTTGATAAAGAGATCAGCATCTTCAATTCTAGAGCCTTCATTTTTATTTTCCCAGTTGGCAATTGCCGAACGTAAAAGTTTTTCCATGACCGGAGCACCTTTTTTTGCTTGGTATTTGAGAAGTCCCAAGGCTTTATATACTCGTTCTCCTCTAATCAAATCAGCTATGGTTCTCATCTTTCGAGGAGAAGTAGGTACATTATTTAATTTAGCTACAGCTTCCATACGTTATCTTTTACCTTTATCTTTTTTTGCAATATGACCTCTGAATGTACGAGTAGGAGCAAACTCACCCATCTTATGACCAACCATATTTTCAGTGATATAAACCGGAATAAATTTATTTCCGTTGTGCACTGCAAAGGTATGTCCAACAAATTCAGGAGAGATCATACTTCTACGAGACCAGGTTTTGATTACAGATTTTTTACCTGAATCATTCATTTTATCAACTTTATTTTCTAACCTGGGATCAATATAGGGTCCTTTTTTAAGAGATCTTGCCATTTCTTATTTCTTTCTTCTACTTATAATAAGCTTATTGGAATATTTATTTACGTTTCTGGTCTTTTTACCTTTAGCATATAAACCATTTCTTGAACGAGGATGACCACCTGACGCTCTACCTTCACCACCACCCATCGGGTGATCTACAGGATTCATAGCTACTCCTCTTACTCTAGGTCTTCTACCCAACCATCGCTTTCTACCCGCTTTCCCCAATCTAACGTTCATATGATCTGCATTGGAAACTGCTCCTATAGTAGCAAAATTTACAACTAAAACCATTCTCATTTCGCCAGATGGAAGTTTAATAGTAGCATACTTACCTTCTCTAGCCAATAGCTGAGCATATGATCCAGCACTTCTAGCCATAGCGCCACCTTTGCCTTTTTTAAGCTCAATATTATGTATTATTGTACCTAGCGGTATCTTAGACATTGGCAATGCATTTCCTACTTCTGGAGCTGCATTTTCGCCAGCTAATACTTGCTGTCCTACTTCTAAACCATTAGGTGCGATAATATATCTTTTTTCACCGTCGGCGTAAAATAACAAAGCTATCCTAGCGGAACGATTAGGATCATATTCAATAGATTTAACTGTTGCTGGAATATCAACTTTATTTCTTAGAAAATCTATTTCTCTATACTTCTTTTTATGTCCTCCACCACGATTTCTAGTAGTCATTCTTCCATCGCTATTTCTACCGCCGGACTTTTTTGATGACTTTATCAAAGATTTTTCAGGAACCGATTTTGTAATATTATCAAAAACCGGAGCCATCCTAAACCTTTGTCCTGGTGTTATAGGTCTTAATTTCTTAACAGCCATTATAATTATAATTAAATTCCACTGTAAAAGTCTATAATTTCTCCCTCAGCTACTGTCACTATCGCTTTCTTAAATCCCGGAGACCTTCCTGTAATTATTCTAGATTTTGTATAGCGCGACTTAGCTTTTCCCTGATAGCGCATAGTGTTAACATTTACTACATTAACTCCGTATATTTGCTCTACCTCTTTTCTAATTTGTATCTTATTTGCATTTTTTGCAACTACAAAGCCGTATTGGCCTTTTTCATTAAGGGCAGATACTTTTTCGGTCACTAATGGTTTAACTAATACGTTCATTTTGTACCCCCTAAATTATTTTTTATTTTCTCCAATGATTTTTCGCTGATAATAAGGTTGTCACAATGTAGAACTTCATATGTATTAAGCGTATCCGCAAGTATAACTTTAGAGTTCTTAACATTTCTACTACTCAGATACAGATTAATATCAGATTCCGGTACAACATAAAGCGTTTTCGTATTTGCTAAATCAAGACCATTAATGAAAGCTATAAAATCTTTAGTTTTAGGATTTTCAAAACTAATTTGTTCAAGAATTGTGATGTTATTTTCTTTAGCCTTGTAACTTAATGCTGATTTTCTAGCTAATGCTTTGGTCTTTTTGTTTACTTTAAAACCATAATCTCTTGGTCTAGGGCCAAAGATTCTCCCTCCACCTCTAAAAATAGGAGATTTGATACTTCCTGCTCTTGCGGTACCAGTACCTTTTTGTCTTTTAATTTTCTTTGTAGATCCAGAAATATCAGCTCTTTCTTTGGCCTTATGATTACCTTGCCTCTGATTAGCCAAATATTGCTTAACATCTAAATATATGGCATGATCATTTGGCTCAATATTAAAAATATCTTCAGGTAAGTCAATTTTTCTACCAGTATCTTCGCCGTGCCTATTTAATATAGATAATTCCATCGTTTTACTTCTCTAATACAATGTATGAATTTTTTGAACCAGGTACTGATCCGCTTACTAAAACCAGATTTTGCTCAGGATATAGTTTAATAATTCTTAAATTTAAAACCTTTACCCTCTGGTTACCCGTTCGGCCTGCCATTCGCATTCCTTTAAAAACCCTTGAAGGGAATGAACAAGCACCTATGGATCCAGGAGCTCTCAATCTATTATGTTGCCCATGAGTACTTTCACCAACACCACCAAATCCATGACGCTTTACAACACCTTGAAAACCTTTACCTTTTGATTTTCCAATTGCATCCACAAAATCGCCTTCCTTAAATACTTCATGAGCATTTACTTGTTGCCCTATCTTTACTCCACTTTCAAATTCTACCCTAAAATCACGAAATTCAACTACTTTTTTCTTAGGTGTTGTATTCGCTTTTTCAAAATGTCCTTTAAGTGCTTTAGGGGTGTTTTTTTCTTTTCTTTCACCATATGCTAACTGCACCGCAGTGTAGCCATCAATAGACACATCCTTAACTTGTGTTATTACACAGGGGCCAGCTTGAATCAATGTGCAAGCTATATTCTTGCCATCCTCATTGAAATAACTTGCCATGCCTACTTTTCTTCCTATTATACCAGACATTTTTTATCAAAAATTGAAATTTTCAAAATAATTCCGTGTTCCTTTTTTCAGAAAGGACTGCAAAGATAGTGAAAATATTGTATTGCAACAAAGCATAATTCACATTTTTTAAAGTCCTTAAGTGAGTATTTACACAAAAAAAGAACCAATAATCTTAATTATTTTTATTGGTTCTTTTCCGTAATATGTTTATCGCTAAACCTAAACCTTTATCTCAACATCAACTCCACTTGGTAACTCAAGTTTCATTAAAGCATCAACTGTTTTTGTGCTATTTGAATAAATATCTACCAATCTTTTATAAGTACACAATTGATATTGCTCTCTAGATTTTTTGTTAACATGTGGAGAACGTAAAACAGTAAATATTTCTTTTTCAGTAGGAAGTGGAATTGGTCCACTTACTACAGCACCTGTAGTTTTTACAGCTCTTACAATTTTTTCGCTTGATTTATCAACCAAATTATGATCGTAAGATTTAAGTTTTATTCTAATTTTTTGGTTCATTATCTTATCTATCTATTAACTAACCATTTCTCCTTTAGTATTGGCAATTACCGTTTCAGCAATGTTGCTAGGAACTTCGGCATAATGTGAAAATGTTAACGTTGCTAATGCTCTACCGGATGATAAAGTTCTTAAATCAGTAACATATCCAAATAATTCAGCCAATGGCACATCTGCCCTAATAACCTGTGATACACCTTTTGTATCCATACCCTTCATTAATCCTCTCCTTTTGTTAAGGTCTCCAGTAATAGGGCCCATGTACTCTTCAGGAGTAACTACCTCTACTGCCATAATTGGTTCCAGTAATTTTGGTCCGGCTTTTTTGGCTGCTGCTCTAAATCCAATGCGCGATGCAAGTTCGAATGAAAGTGAATCTGAGTCTACATTGTGGTAAGATCCGTCAAATAGCCTTACTTTCATACTTTCTAGAGGATATCCTGCCAATGAGCCATTACTCATTGCTTGTTCAAATCCTTTTTGCACTGAAGGAATGTATTCTCTTGGTATAGATCCACCAACAATTTCATTTACAAATAATAAACCTTCTTTTTGATCATCATCTCTCGGACCGATTTCAAATTGGATGTCGGCAAACTTACCTCTACCACCTGTTTGTTTTTTATAAACTTCTCTGTGAGTTATAGATTCAGTTATGGATTCTTTATAGGCAACTTGGGGAGCACCTTGATTTATTTCAACCTTAAATTCTCTTCTTAACCTATCCATGATAATTTCCAAATGAAGCTCACCCATTCCTTTTAGTACTGTTTGACCAGTTTCATGATCAGTTTCTACCGTCAAGGTAGGGTCTTCTTCAACTAGTTTCGAAATTGCCATTGTCATTTTATCTACATCAGCTTGCTTTTTAGCTTCAATAGCATATCCAATAACTGGTTCAGGGAAAGTAATACTTTCTAAAACTATTTTATGCTTTTCATCAACAAGTGTATCACCCGTTTTTATATCTTTAAATCCTACACCCGCTACAATATCTCCAGCTTCTACTTTATCAATAGGGTTTTGCTTATTGCTGTGCATTTGTATCAATCGCGAGATACGCTCCTTTTTATCGGTTCTCATATTATGAATATATGAACCGGATTCAAGTGTACCTGAATATACCCTAAAAAAAGCTAATCGTCCTACATAAGGATCAGTAGCAATTTTAAATGCCAATGCCGCAAAAGGTTCACTTGGATCAGCGTTTCTAGTGATGGTTTCTTCAGTATTTGGATCCATTCCATTAACCGGAGGCAAGTCTAATGCACTTGGAAGAAATTCACAAACAGCATCTAAAAGAGCCTGAACACCTTTATTTTTAAAAGCGGAACCGCACATAACAGGAGAAAAAGATAAATCAATTACGGCCTTTCTTATGGCAGATTGCATTTCATCTAAAGTGATGGAATCCGGATCCTCAAAATATTTTTCCATTAAAGCCTCATCGTATTCGGCTACACTCTCCACCAATTTAGTTCTCCATTCGGTTACGGTATCAACCATGTCTGCCGGAACTTCCTCTATTTTGTAAGTCATACCTTTATCTTCTTCATTCCAGATAATGGCTTTATTTATAAGTAAATCTACTACGCCTTTAAAGGATTCTTCCACACCGATGGGTATTTGAAGAGGAACAGGATTTGCACCTAATTTACTTTTAATTTCTTCAACTGCTTTGAAGAAATCTGCACCTGCCCGATCCATTTTATTAACAAAACAAATCCTGGGAACATGATATTTATCAGCCTGTCGCCAAACCGTTTCTGATTGTGGTTCTACACCTGAAACAGCACAAAATAAAGCAACAGCTCCATCTAGAACACGTAAACTTCTTTCTACTTCAACAGTAAAATCTACGTGACCAGGGGTGTCAATTATATTAATTCTGTAATCTTTGGTGTCTTCATCTGGCATACCCTGCGTAGTAGGATACTTCCAAAATGTAGTAGTTGCTGCAGAAGTAATAGTTATTCCTCTTTCTTGCTCTTGCTCCATCCAGTCCATTACTGCACCACCTTCATGCACTTCACCAATTTTATGAGTAAGACCAGTGTAATACAGAATTCTTTCAGTTGTGGTTGTTTTTCCGGCATCGATGTGAGCCATGATACCAATATTACGTAAATATTTTAAATCTTTCTTTGCCATGATTAAAATCTAAAGTGTGAAAACGCTTTATTTGCTTCAGCCATTCTATGAGTATCATCCTTCTTTTTTACAGCGGCACCTTCACCTTTGGAAGCAGCCACAATTTCACCAGCCAGTCGCTCTACCATGGTTTTTTCTCCACGACCTCTGGAAAACCTGATTAGCCATTTAATTCCTAATGAAACTTTCCTATCTGGTCTTACCTCCATCGGCACCTGAAAAGTTGCTCCACCCACTCGACGACTTTTTACCTCTACAGCAGGCATAATGTTATTTAATGCTTTTTTCCAAACTTCCAGCCCGTTTTCTCCGGAGCGTTCTTCTACTATAGCGATTGCATCGTAAAATATAGCATATGCTTTAGGTTTTTTGCCTCTAAACATTAGATAATTAACAAATTTAGTTACCAAAACATCCTTGAATTTTGGGTCAGGCAAAATATATCGCTTCTTTGGTTTAGCTTTTCTCATTTCTTATGATTCTTTTTTATTTACCTTTGGGTTTTTTAGCGCCGTATTTTGATCTCGCTTGTAAGCGACCATTTACTCCGGCAGTATCTAATGCACCCCTAATAATGTGATATCGAACACCTGGTAAGTCTTTTACCCTACCACCTCGTATTAATACAATTGAGTGTTCTTGTAAGTTATGACCTTCTCCGGGAATATAAGCATTTACTTCTTTTCCATTAGTTAACCTTACTCTAGCTACTTTACGCATTGCCGAGTTAGGTTTTTTAGGTGTGGTAGTGTAAACTCTAGTACATACACCTCGTCTCTGCGGACATGAGTCCAACGCGGGAGATTTTGATTTAGAGGTAAGTTTAGTTCTACCTTTTCTTACTAATTGCTGAATAGTTGGCATTTACTATTAATTATATTTTACAATTTTATCTACCTTTCAAAAATTTGGAGTGCAAAGGTAAAGAAATTAAGTGATTAATACAAAATATCAGGTTTTAAATTTCGTTACCTTTTCTAATTAAAAATTAAGCTTCTCCAACAGTTCCACCGAAATTGATTGGAAAACGTGGAGCCTCATCTGTTTTTTTGATGGGGCCGAATGTTTCTTCATACTTATGTATATTATCTTTCAGCGCGTTTAAAAGCCTTTTAGCATGCTCAGGAGTTATTACCACTCTTGATTTTACTTTGGCTTTTGGTACACCTGGCATCAAACGTATAAAATCAATAACAAATTCACTGTTAGAATGAGCTATCATAGCCAAATTAGTATAAACACCTTCAGCAATTTCTTCTGAAAGTTCGATATTAATCTGATTGCCTTCCTTATCTTTTTTTTCTTCAGCCATTGTTATGATTTATTTTACTTGTAATTCTTTAGACTTAGCAAATTCTTCTTTTGAAGCTACTAAAGTTTCGTATTCCTCTTTAGAACCTACTATTATGTTACCGTACTCTCTCAATCCACTACCAGCCGGAATTAAGTGACCCACGATTACATTTTCTTTCAATCCTATCAAGTAATCAGCTTTTCCTCTAATAGAGGCTTCACTCAACACTTTGGTGGTTTCCTGGAAGGATGCTGCCGATATAAAACTTTCAGTTCCTAACGAAGCTTGAGTAATACCCTGTAGTGTAGGTCTTGAAACAGCAGCTTCAGCGTCTCTCACTTCTACCACTTTCATATCTCTTCTTTTCAAGCTTGAGTTTTCATCTCTTAATCTTCTGGCAGTAATAATCATGCCAGGTTTTAGGTTTTCCGAATCGCCGGCTTCGATAACTACTTTTTTATCGAGTATCAAATCGTTTTCTTCACGGAAGTTAAATTTATCAACAACTTGTAACGGAAGAAAGCTGGTATCACCTGGCTCTCTTATTTCTACCTTTTGCATCATTTGACTAACGATAACTTCAATATGTTTATCATTTATCTTCACACCCTGCAGTCTGTACACTTCCTGAATCTCATTTACAAGGTATTCCTGCACAGCAGTAGGACCTTTAATGGCCAAAATATCTGCAGGCGTTATTGCTCCATCAGACAGTGGCATACCAGCTTTTACAAAATCATTATCTTGTACCAAAATATGTTTCGAAAGCGGCACCAGGTAGCGTTTTTTAACGCCATCTTTTGATTCAATGAATATTTCGCGATTACCTCGCTTAATTCCACCATATGATACCACACCATCTATTTCACTTACTACTGCAGGATTTGATGGATTTCTTGCCTCAAACAATTCAGTTACTCGAGGTAAACCACCGGTGATATCTCTGGACTTACCCATAGTTCGAGGTATTTTGGCAAGTATTTGACCTGCTTTTATCTTATCTCCATCGCTTACTGCCAAGTGAGCGCCTACCGGTATATTATATCCTTTAGCTTCGCCTTTAGTTGGATTAACTACTACAGCAGGGTTTTTAGTTTTATCTTTTGTATCAATAATAACCTTTTCCCTGTGGCCGGTTTGTTCATCATATTCTTCACGAAAAGTGATTCCTTCTTCTATTGAATCAAATTCAATTTTACCTTCGAATTCAGAGAGAATTACAGCATTATAAGGATCCCAAAAGCATATTTCATCTCCTTTTTCTACTTTATCTCCTTCTTTTACTTTAAGGAAAGCGCCATAAGGAACATTGTTGGTATTTAAAACCTTTCCGGTTTTATCTTCCACAACTCTGATCTCACCAGAACGCCCCATTACTACTTCAACTTTTTCACCCTCATTATTCACGGTAGTAATAGATCTTATATCTTCAAATTCTAGTTTTCCACTGAATTTAGCTTTCACATTGGCTTCTACGGCAATATTGGAGGCAGTACCACCAACGTGGAAGGTCCGTAATGTCAATTGTGTACCTGGCTCTCCAATAGATTGTGCAGCGATAACACCAACAGCTTCCCCTTTTTGAACCATTTGACCTTTAGATAAATTCCTTCCGTAACATTTTGCACATAGCCCCTGCTTGGTTTCGCAAGTAAGTACAGAACGAATTTCTACCTCTTCAATACTAGTTAAATCAATTGTTCTGGCAATTTCCTCAGTTATTTCTTCGCCCGCGGAAACTATAAGCTCTTCTGAAATCGGGTCATATATATCATGAACAGAAACACGACCTAAAATTCTTTCAGAGAGAGCCTCAACAATATCTTCATTGTCTTTTAAGGCAGTAACAACCAAACCGCGTAGTGTGCCACAATCTTCTTCATTTACTACCATATCCTGAGCTACATCTACTAATCTTCTTGTCAGATATCCAGCATCTGCTGTTTTTAGAGCTGTATCCGCAAGACCTTTTCGAGCACCGTGAGTAGAAATGAAGTATTCAATCACATCCAAACCTTCTTTGAAATTTGAAAGGATTGGGTTCTCAATTATTTCACCTACAGAACCTTGAAGATTTTTCTGTGGTTTAGCCATCAATCCACGCATACCACCTAACTGTCTGATTTGCTCTCTTGAACCTCTGGCCCCGGAGTGCATCATCATATAAATCGGATTGAAACCGGCTTGATCTTCTTCAAGCTGGTTCATTAATGTATTGGTAATTTTTGAATTTACTCTGGTCCAAATATCAATTACCTGATTGTATCTTTCGTTGTCTGTAATCAGACCCATTAAATAGTTATTCCATACGGAGTCTATTTCTTCTTTTGCCTCAACTATTAATGAATCTTTTTGAGAAGGAATCATAATATCGCCTAGGCCGATCGACAAACCACCTTTATAAGCCATGGAAAACCCTAAAGCCTTGATATCATCCAAGAATTTAGCTGCTTTGGCCATTCCGGCATATTTATATACCATAGAAATAATCTGTTGTAATTTTTTCTTGGTAAGTAATTCGTCTACAAAACCAACTTCTTTTGGTACAAATTGATTAAAAAGCACCCTTCCTGCTACTGTGTCAATTACCTTAACAACTAATTCATCCTCCTCATTTCTAGCATTGGTTCTCACCTTGATGTAGGCGTGCTTAGAAAGTTTACGTTCGTTAAGTGCTATTATCACCTCTTCTGTACTGTAGAATATCTTACCTTCACCTAATTCCTTTACTTTATCAGTAGATTTTCTACCTTTTGTAATATAATAAAGTCCAAGTACCATGTCTTGAGATGGTACTGCTATTGGCGCTCCATTGGCAGGACTTAAAATATTATGAGTAGAAAGCATCAAAGTTGAAGCTTCAAGAATGGCTTCATGTCCTAATGGAACGTGAACAGCCATTTGGTCACCATCAAAGTCAGCATTAAAAGCAGTACATACTAATGGATGCACTTGTATTGCTTTACCTTCGATGAGCTTTGGTTGAAAAGCTTGAATACCTAATCGGTGCAGTGTAGGAGCACGGTTTAACATCACCGGATGTCCTTTTAGTACATTTTCGAGAATATCCCATACTACCGGATCTTTTCTGTCAACAATCTTTTTCGCGGATTTAACAGTTTTTACAATACCACGTTCAATCAGTTTCCTGATAATAAATGGCTTAAAAAGCTCGGCAGCCATATCTTTTGGCAGACCACACTCATGCATTTTTAATTCAGGACCAACAACAATTACAGACCGCCCCGAGTAATCAACCCTTTTACCTAAAAGGTTTTGTCGGAAACGACCTTGCTTTCCTTTAAGCATATCACTCAAAGATTTTAAAGCCCTATTTCCATCGGAACGAACTGCATTCACTTTTCTGGAATTATCGAAAAGCGAATCTACTGCTTCTTGAAGCATCCTTTTTTCATTTCGAAGAATTACTTCAGGGGCTTTAATGTCTATCAAACGTTTTAACCGGTTGTTTCTTATTATTACTCTTCGATACAAATCATTTAAATCCGAAGTAGCAAAGCGCCCACCATCTAATGGAACTAATGGACGAAGTTCGGGAGGAATAACAGGTACCATTTTAACAATCATCCATTCCGGACGATTTTCAATACGAGTTCTGGCATCACGTAAAGCCTCTACTACTTTTAATCTTTTAAGTGCTTCAGCTTTTCTTTGCTGAGAAGTATCTGTAGCTGCCTGATGCCTTAGACTGTAGGATAAGTCATCTAAATCTATCCTGGAAAGCAACATCTCTAAAGATTCAGCACCCATTTTAGCAATGAATTTCTTAGGATCATCATCGTCAAGCATTTGATTTTCACGAGGAAGTTTATCCAGAATATCCAGATATTCATCTTCCGTTAAGAAATCCATGTAATTGATACCATCTTCTTCTAACACTCCCGGTTGAATTACGACGTATCTTTCGTAATAAATAATTTGATCAAGTTTCTTGGTAGGTAATCCTAACAAGTAGCCAATTTTATTAGGAAGTGATCTAAAATACCAAATATGTGCTACTGGTACCACTAATTCGATGTGGCCCATTCTTTCTCTTCGCACTTTCTTTTCAGTAACTTCTACACCACATCTATCGCAAATTATACCTTTATATCTAATTCTTTTATACTTTCCACAATGACATTCCCAATCTTTAACAGGACCAAAAATTCTTTCACAGAATAACCCACCCATTTCTGGCTTATAAGTCCTATAATTAATTGTTTCTGGTTGTGTTACTTCACCATGTGAACTATCTAAAATAGATTCAGGTGAGGCTAAACTAATGGTGACTTTTGAAAAGTCGTTGTTTATTTTCTTGTTTTTTCTAAATGCCATAGTTGTTTTTTATAATATAAACATCAGGGAGATAAATCTCTTTTAAATATTTAATCAAGTGTGATTTCTAATGCTAAACCACGTAATTCATGAACCAATACATTAAATGATTCAGGAATATTAGGCTTAGTCATATTTTCACCTTTTACAATTGCCTCGTATGCTTTTGCACGGCCAATTACATCATCAGATTTGATCGTAAGCATCTCTTGCAATACATTTGCAGCACCAAAAGCTTCTAAAGCCCATACTTCCATCTCGCCAAATCGCTGACCACCAAATTGGGCTTTACCTCCCAATGGTTGCTGAGTAATGAGCGAATATGGACCAATAGACCTCGCGTGCATCTTATCATCAACTAAGTGGCCAAGTTTAAGCATATAAATTATACCTACTGTAGTAGGCTGGTCAAATCGTTCACCGGTAAGGCCATCGTACAAGTGCGTTCTACCCAATTCCGGAAGCTTGGCTTCTTTTAGTTCAGTTGTAATTTGATCCATTGTAGCACCATCAAAAATTGGTGTTGCAAAAGTTTTGCCCAATTTTTTACCTGCCCAGCCAAGCACTGTTTCAAATATCTGCCCCAGGTTCATCCGTGAGGGCACGCCCAATGGGTTTAATACTATATCTACAGGTGTGCCATCTTCCAGGAATGGCATATCTTCTTCACGAACAATTTTAGCTACTACACCTTTATTGCCGTGACGCCCGGCCATCTTATCACCAACTTTCAATTTTCGTTTTTTAGCTACATAAACTTTAGCCAATTGAACTATACCTGCTGGTAATTCATCACCAACTTCAAGTGTAAACCTCTCTCTCTTGAAATCTCCTGAAATCTCATTTCTCCGCTTACTATAGTTTTTTACCAAATCAAGGAGCATCTGATTCGATTTTTCGTCGTCAGTCCAATTATCTAAATTTAAATCTGACAACAGATTCACCTCTTCCGGTACACTATACGTGCTTTCATCACGATATACATTTTTCTCAGGAAATAGGTTATTTTCAATATTAGTAATGCTGAATTTTAATCCTTTACTTAATACTTCATCACCGAATTTATGCTTAACGCCCAAACTTGTTTTACCTTCCAGCAATTTCGCCATTTTTTCAATCATTTCACGACGCAATTTAAGTAATTGCCGACTGTAGTCTTGCTTTAGTATCTCGACCTCTTTCTTTGCCTTTGAACGAAGATCTTTATCTTTTTTCGGACGTGAAAATAATTTTGTATCAATAACAACCCCTCTTAATGACGGAGAAGCTTTCATAGAAGCGTCCTTTACATCTCCCGCCTTGTCTCCAAAAATTGCTCTTAATAGCTTTTCTTCCGGAGTTGGGTCTGTTTCACCCTTAGGAGTGATTTTTCCAACCAAAATATCTCCTTCGTTAACTTCAGCGCCAATTCTGATGATTCCGTTTTCATCAAGATTTTTAACAGCTTCTTCACTAACGTTTGGTATTTCGGAAGTTAATTCCTCTTCACCTCGTTTTGTGTCTCTTACTTCAAGCTCAAACTCTTCAATATGGACAGATGTGAAAACATCATTTTTAACTACATTTTCAGAAATTACAATTGCATCCTCAAAGTTATAACCTTGCCAGGGCATGAAAGCTACCATCAAATTTCTTCCTAGAGCTAATTCTCCACCATCGGTTGCATACCCTTGGCAAAGCACCTGACCTTTCTGAACTCGCTGTCCTTTAAGAACAGTGGGTGACAAATTAATACAAGTATCTTGATTAGTTCTTTTAAACTTTATTAAATCATAGGTTTTAACTTCATCAGTGAAACTAGTCATTTTGCGATCCTCTGATAAATCGTATTTAACCGTGATTTTCGTGGAATCTACGTAAGAAATCACACCATCATTTTCAGCTAAAATCAAGCTTCGGGAGTCCTTAGCTACTCTTTCTTCTAATCCAGTACCTACAATCGGAGCTTCCGCTTTTAACAAAGGCACTGCTTGTCGTTGCATATTACTTCCCATCAATGCCCTGTTTGCATCATCATGCTCAAGAAAAGGAATTAATGAAGCAGCAACTGACACAATTTGGTTAGGGGCAACGTCCATGTAACTAACCTGATCATTGTCAACCACAGGAAAGTCTCCTTCGTAACGGGCCTTTACCTTATCATTTATAAATTTGCCTTTATCATTTAATGGTGCGTTGGCCTGGGCAATATTGTGAGTATCTTCTTCTTCAGCAGTTAAGTAAATAACATCACTACTCATGGCTACATTTCCGCTATCTGCACTTCGATAAGGAGTTTCAATGAAACCCATTTTGTTGACTTTGGCGTGCACGCACAGTGAGGAAATAAGACCAATGTTTGGTCCTTCCGGTGTTTCGATCGTACATAAACGACCGTAGTGAGTATAATGGACATCCCTTACTTCAAAACCTGCTCTTTCCCGAGAAAGACCACCGGGTCCTAAAGCTGACATCCTTCTTTTATGGGTTATCTCTGCCAAAGGATTGGTTTGATCCATGAATTGAGATAGCTGGTTAGTTCCAAAGAATGAATTTATAACAGAAGATAATGTACGGGCATTAATCAAATCTACCGGCTTGAACTCTTCATTATCACGTACATTCATTCTTTCCTTAATTGTACGAGCCATTCGAGCAAGACCTACACCAAACTGGCTATACAATTGTTCTCCTACGGTTCTTACTCTTCTATTACTCAAGTGATCAATATCATCAACTACAGCTTTAGAATTTATTAACCCAATTAAGTATTTCACAATTTGGATAATATCTTCTTTGGTAAGAACTTTAGTTTCAGCAGTAATATCAAGCGTGAGCTTTTTATTTATTCGATATCTTCCAACCTCACCTAGATCGTAACGCTTATCACTAAAGAACAGACTTTGAATTATATCTCTGGCTGTTTGCTCATCAGGGGCTTCTGTATTTCTTAATTGGCGATAAATCTGTTCGACTGCTTCTTTGTCCGAGTTAGAATTATCCTTTTGTAAAGTGTTATATATAATTGAATAATCTGTAACATTTATATCTTCCCGGTGTACGATAATCGCCTCACTATCTGACTCTAAAATTACATTTACGTCATCTTCCTCGATTACTGAATCTCTTTCTAATAATACTTCATTTCTATCAATAGAAACTACTTCTCCAGTATCTTCATCTACAAAATCTTCAGTCCAGGTACGAAGGACTCTGGCTGCCAATCTTCTACCCACCGATTTCTTAAGATTCTTCTCATCTGCCTTAATTTCTTCCGACAAGCCAAATAAATCCAGAATATCTTTGTCAGACCCATACCCAATCGCACGGAGCAAAGTAGTAACTGG
Organism: uncultured Roseivirgaceae bacterium; assembly: GCA_964592475.1. Taxonomy (GTDB): domain Bacteria; phylum Bacteroidota; class Bacteroidia; order Cytophagales; family Cyclobacteriaceae; genus CAZQEZ01. The sequence continues at coordinate 8,101 of CAZQEZ010000046.1, read as the reverse complement.
AAATTTTTTCTTTCGATCGATATAAGCATACATCACGTTATTTACGTCTGTAGCAAATTCAATCCAGGAACCTTTGAAAGGTATAATTCTGGCAGAATATAGTTTAGTGCCGTTTGTATGTTTACTTTGAGCAAAAAATACTCCAGGTGATCTATGTAACTGCGAAACAATCACCCTTTCGGCTCCATTAATCACAAAAGAACCCTTAGGAGTCATGTAAGGAATATTTCCTAGAAATACCTCCTGTTCAATTGTTTCAAAGTCCTCATTATCTTCATCATTACAAGATAATCTCAATTTTGCTTTGAGAGGCACAGAGTAAGTTAATCCTCTATCAATACTTTCAGAAACAGAGTATTTGGGAGGATCAACAATATAATCAATAAATTCAAGAATATAGTTATCCCTAGAATCTGATATGGGAAAATTTTCCTGAAAAACTTTATACAAACCTTCCTGCGATCTTTTTTCTGCTGGTGTGTCTAACTGAAAGAAATCACTAAATGATTTCACTTGCACTTCCAGAAAATCCGGATAATCAATCACAGTTTTTATTTTTGCAAAACTTTTTCTTTGGATGAGATTATTATTAGCCAAGGCTTTAAATTTTAAGTTATAACTAAACAACAATAGTTGCGAATGATGTGCATACTTTAATGTATGTACAAACAGGAAAAGACCTGACTATAATGCCAGGCCTGGTATCTTAAACCATATATTAGCTATGGTCAATATACTTATTTAACTTCTACTTCTGCTCCAGCTTCTTCAAGTTGTTTTTGTAAGGCATCAGCCTCATCTTTAGTTATGCCTTCTTTCAATGGTTTTGGAGCACCATCTACAAGATCTTTAGCTTCTTTCAGCCCAAGACCTGTGAGTTCTTTAACTACTTTAACAACTTTCAACTTCGCTGCTCCAGCAGATTTAAGAATTACATCAAAAGATGTCTTTTCTTCTGCTGCGCCTTCATCTCCGCCGGCTGCTGCTACTGCTACAGGAGCTGCAGCTGCTGCTGGTTCAATTCCGTATTCATCTTTTAGAATTTGTGCTAACTCGTTAACCTCTTTAACAGTCAAATTTACTAACTGCTCTGCAAATACTTTTAAATCCGCCATTTTACCTTAAAATTTAATTTTAATAATTGTAATAATTTTTTAGCTTTCTTTTTCTGATAGGGTCTTAACAATACCCGCAAGTTTATGTTTTCCGCCTTGAAGAGCGCCAATAACATTTGTAGCAGGTGATTGTAGCAATCCAATAATGTCTCCGATAAGTTCATCTTTAGATTTAAGCTTACTCAGAGTATCTACTTGATCATCACCAAAATAAAAGGATTGATCTATAGAAGCACCTTTTAATACAGGCTTTTCACTTCCTTTTTTTCTGAAGTCTTTTATCACTTTTGCAGGCAAATTATTTGATTCGGGAGAAAAAATTATACCCGAAAATCCTTTTAATACCTGATCTGCAAATTCTGAGAAATCTCCTTCAACTTTATCTAGCGCCTTTTTTATTAAGGTGTTTTTAACAACTTTGTATTCAACACCTTTTTCAAAACACGCTCTTCGAAAATCATTAACTTGCTGAACTGTTAAACCAGAAGCATCAGTAATATAAAAAAAACTGGTGTTCTGAAACTTGTCAGACAAATCATCGATAATTACTGCTTTTTCTTGTTTAGTCATGATTATTATAATCCTGCGATTGAACTTTTATCGATTTTAATACTTGGGCTCATGGTGCTTGAAATATAGATACTTCTGAAATAAGCACCTTTAGACGAAGCAGGTTTTAATTTAGCAATGGTATTAATCATTTCTAATGCATTTTCGGAAAGTTTGTCTTTTGTAAATGAAAATTTTCCGATACGAGAATGAATAATGCCAAATTTATCAACCTTAAAATCTATCTTACCCTTTTTTACTTCAGATACAGCAGTGCCAATATCCATAGTAACAGTCCCCGCTTTGGGGTTTGGCATAAGTCCTCTTGGCCCTAAAACTCTACCAAGTTTGCCAACTTTAGCCATTACGGTGGGCATAGTAATGATAACATCAATATCGGTCCATCCACCTTGTATTTTTTCGATATAATCATCAAGACCCACGTGGTCAGCACCAGCATCTTTAGCTTCTTGCTCTTTGTCTGGAGTGCAAAGAACCAAAACTTTCATTTCTTTACCCGTACCATGTGGTAAAACAACAACTCCCCTTACCATTTGGTCTGCTTTACGCGGATCAACCCCTAATCTTACATCTATATCTATAGAAGAATCAAATTTAGTATAATTGATCTCCTTTATTAAAGCAGCCGCTTCATCAATTGAATATTCTTTATTGATGTCAACTTTTGACAGTGCTTCTTTTTGTTTTTTAGATAATTTCCCCATTATTCAATATTTTAACTCTCCCAAGGAGCGGTGCCCTTAACTGTTAAACCCATACTTCTAGCTGTACCAGCAACCATTTTCATTGCTGATTCAATTGTAAATGCATTAAGATCAGGCATTTTAGTTTCTGCAATACCTTTCACCTGGTCCCAAGAAACAGATCCTACCTTATTTCTATTTGGCTCTGCCGACCCTTTTTTCACTTTAGAAGCTTCCAATAGTAATATTGGAGCAGGAGGAGTCTTTATAACAAAAGTGAAAGACTTATCCTTAAAAATAGTGATAAGGACAGGAACCAACATGCCTTGCTTCTCTTGTGTTCTTGCATTAAATTGCTTACAAAACTCCATGATATTAAGTCCTTTACTACCTAATGCAGGACCAACTGGTGGTGAAGGGTTAGCTTGCCCACCTTTAATTTGCAGTTTTAAATAACCACTTACTTCTTTAGCCATCTCCTTGCTATTCTATTTTTTCAACTTGCATATAATTCAATTCCACAGGTGTGTTTCGTCCAAAGATTTTGACCATTACATTAAGTTTCTTTCTTTCTTCAAACACTTCTTCTACGGTACCCGTAAATCCACTGAAAGGACCATCCATCACCTTAACAGTTTCTCCTACTATAAATGGAGTATCTAATTTTTCTTCAAATTCATCTACTTCATCTACCTTACCTAAAATCCGGTTTATTTCACTTTGACGTAAAGCCACCGGATCTTTAGATTCGCCTCCTCCTGATGATAGAAAACCGATAACACCCGGAATGCTATTAATGGTATGGTATGCCTCACCATTTGAAAGGTCGGCAGAAATAAGCACATAACCTGGAAAAAAATTTCTTTCTCTAACCCGCTTTTTACCGTTACGCATTTCGTATACTTTTTCGGATGGAATCAGAATCTGAGGCACAAAATCAACAAGATTTTGCCTATTAATTTCTGTTTCCAGGTAAGATTTAATCTTTTTTTCCTGGCCGCTAATTACCCTTACAACATACCACTTCAATTCACCCATTAGAGCGCTTATAGTTTTTTTATATATTAAAACATTTCATATAACCAATTCTGCAGTAACCCCCTGAAGCCTAAATCTATAACCCATATTATCATAGCGAATATAAGAGAAGCAACCAATACTAATACTGAACTGCTTTGTAATTCTGAATATTTAGGCCATGAGACTTTGTTTCTCATTTCATGATAAGAGTCCAGAACAAATGTTTTAAATTTAGCCATTATTTTTTTTGATTAGCACGGGTGGAGAGACTCGAACTCCCAGCCAATGGTTTTGGAGACCACTACTCTACCAATTGAGCTACACCCGTAATTGCTTTTTCGAAAAATGTTTGCAAATTTAGGTAAAAATAATTAAACAAACAAATGCGTTTCTGATTACAAAAACGCATTTATCTATTTATATTTTAACCTTGGGTTAGTCTAAAATTTCGGTCACCTGTCCGGCTCCTACAGTTCTACCACCTTCTCTGATAGCAAAACGAAGACCTTTTTCCATGGCAATTTTGTTGATAAGATTTACTTCGATAGTAACATTATCACCCGGCATTACCATTTCAACACCTTCAGGTAATTTTATCTCACCAGTAACATCTGTTGTTCTGAAATAGAATTGAGGTCGATACTTGTTGAAGAATGGAGTATGACGACCACCCTCTTCTTTTGATAAAACATAAACCTCAGCTTTAAAATGCTCGTGAGGAGTTACACTACCAGGCTTACAAATAACCATGCCACGACGGATCTGGTCTTTTTCAATACCTCTTAATAAAAGACCTGTATTATCACCTGCTTCTCCTCTGTCTAATATTTTCCTAAACATCTCCACACCAGTAACTGTAGATTTTAAGTTTTCAGCAGAAAGACCTAAAATTTCAACTGGTTCACCAGAGTTTATTACACCTCTTTCAATTCTACCGGTAGCAACGGTACCACGACCAGTAATTGAAAATACATCTTCAACTGGCATTAAGAAGTCTTTATCAGTTAAGCGCTCTGGTAATGGAATATAATCATCAACGGCATCCATCAATTCCAATATCTTTTCTACCCACTGAGGCTCACCGTTAAGACCGCCTAATGCAGAACCTTGAATTATCGGTATGTCATCACCAGGGAATTCGTAGAAGCTTAATAATTCACGAATTTCCATTTCAACAAGTTCTAACAATTCTGGATCGTCAACCAAGTCTACTTTGTTCATAAAAACAACTAGCGCAGGAACACCAACCTGACGTGCCAAAAGAATGTGCTCTCTGGTTTGCGGCATTGGTCCGTCAGTTGCAGCTACTACTAAGATAGCTCCATCCATTTGAGCAGCGCCAGTTACCATGTTTTTCACATAGTCGGCGTGACCCGGACAGTCAACGTGAGCATAATGTCTTTTTTCAGTTTGATACTCTACGTGAGCAGTATTAATTGTAATACCTCTTTCCTTTTCTTCCGGAGCATTGTCGATAGAAGAAAAATCTTTGAAGTCAGCCCATCCTTTTTCATGTAGGATTTTAGTAATCGCAGCAGTTAATGTAGTCTTACCGTGGTCAACGTGCCCAATCGTCCCGATATTAACGTGCGGCTTCGAACGATCAAAAGTTTCCTTAGCCATATTTGAAAAATCTTAAGTTTAGTTAGAAATAAATTTAATTTAAATTATTTAAATTCATCTTAATCGAGCCAATGACGGGATTTGAACCCGTGACCCCTTCCTTACCAAGGAAGTACTCTACCACTGAGCTACATCGGCTTAAAACGAATATGAGCGGGCGACGAGGCTCGAACCCGCGACCTACAGCTTGGAAGGCTGTCGCTCTACCAACTGAGCTACGCCCGCAATTATTTTTTACCAATGCAACTTTCTTTAATAATAAAGTACATTCGCATTGATTATTGATTTAAAAAAACCAAAGTGGGGGGAGTAGGATTCGAACCTACGAAGGCTGACGCCAGCAGAGTTACAGTCTGCCCCAGTTGACCGCTTTGGTATCCCCCCAAAGCCTTAAAAAGACCCCTTGATTAAAAAGGGATTGCAAAATTATACTCTTTTTTCTTATTATCAAATTAATCTGAAAAAAAGATGGATTTTTTTATGTAAAAATTACTCCATTGATTGATAAATCTCATTTAAGCGGCTATCCTTTTCATTGGATCGTATGTCATCTCGCAAATCTTTTACATTTTCTATTTTATCCAGAAGACCTAGTGCCTGGTAAGCTGCTAATCTTACATAATAGCTCTGGCTGTTTCTAGCGGCATTTTCAAGAATTTTTGCCCCTTTATGCTGTACAGGCAGCTCACTATTCATCAAAAATTCTCCGAAAAATTGGAGCATGTACCACAAATTAGTACCTGAAAGATTATCAATTTTTTGAGTAAACCAATCAAATTTATCTATTTGAGTTTGTGAATAATAATTGGCTATTGGAAATACTATATTAATATTTTCTTCTTGTTCGAATTGAGATAGCAGCTTTTCCTTATCTTCCATTGATGACTCAGCAATCGTGTACAAAGCTATTCCTAAAACCGAATAAGAGGAGTCTTGCAAAGATTTTATAAATACTTCTTTATGCTTATCAAAACTAAAAGAGGATAATAAGTTGAGCGCATCTGCTCTCACAGACGATTTAGGCTCATTGTGTGCTAGTGAAACAAGTTTTTCTTCTAAATTTGCTGAATGAACTCCTTCATAATCATTAAGACCAGAAAATGCCAATTCGCGAATTTGCCAGGCTTCATCTTGCAGTGCATTAACCAACGTCTCATAATTTTTACCAGGATTTGCTGTTAATTTTTGAAGTGCCAGATATTTGGCTGAAAATTCATCTGCATTTTTGTATTGAAAAATTATTTCTTCCTGGGTTTTATCATGAATTATTTCTGCAACAAGTTGGCTTTGCTTATCAAAAAGTAACAAATTGGGCTTTTGCTCATAACCGAACTTAAACTCATGATATGCTTCATTGAGCATGACACTGTAAGTGCGTGATTTATCTCTAAGAAAAATTTGTAAATCTACAGGTAATTTATAGAGAGGTGTGGTTTCCTGATCTTGCAATTGCCAAACTTTAACTATGTAATCTTTAGCAATTGAATCATAAACCGCTTCTACTTTTATTTTAGGATGACCTGAAGCCAAAAACCACTGATTAAAAAACCAATTCAAGTCTTTGCCGGTAGCTTCTTCAAAAGCCAACCGCAGATCATGTACTTCTACGTCGTTAAATTCATTTTCTTTTACATACCTTTTCAGACCAGCAAAAAATGCTTTATCGCCAAGGCTATGGCGAAGCATATGCAATATTCTTCCTCCTTTAGCATAGGAATGACTGTCAAACATTGCTTCCCTATCTTCATAATAATAGCGGATCAAGTCTACCTGTTTTTCCTGAGCTTCTTGTAGATATTTTTCCAGCTCTTGAATATTGTGATATTCAGCAGCATCTTTTCCGTATTTATATTCATACCATAGATACTCGCTATAATTGGCAAATGCTTCATTTAATGGTAAATTGGCCCATGACTCGCAGGTAAGTAAGTTGCCAATCCATTGATGAAATAACTCGTGAGCAATAATTCCATCCCAATTAAAATCAATTAATTCACGAGAAGTAGCTTGTAAATCTTCCATAAATACTGAGGCTGTGGTATTTTCCATTGCTCCTGATACAAAATCCCTAACTACTACTTGCGAATATTTTGGCCAGGGATATTTATAATCCAATAAATTAGAAAAAAATGTAAGCATCTCGGGAGTATTGCCAAATATGGCTTCGGCATGCTCTTCATATGCTGGTTCTACATAATAACTTACTTCCATGCCTTCCCACTCATCTCGAACAACTGCATATTCGCCTATAGCCATCATAAACAAATACGGGGCATGCGATAAATCCATTTTCCAGTAATCAGTTCGGGTGCCATTGTTATTGCTTTTGGAAGAAATCAAAAGACCGTTGGAAAGCGTAACAAATTTATCATCTACGGTGATGAACATTTCTTGCGTGGTACGCTCATTGGGCGCATCGATGGTGGGAAACCAAAATGAATTAGACTCAGTTTCACCCTGTGTCCAGATTTGCTTGGGTTTATCAGGATCTGACCCTAATGGATTAATAAAGTATAAACCTTTATCACTGGTGATTGCAGCACTACCACCGGCCTCTCTTTCATTTGGCTTGGCAGTGTAATCTATAAAGATAAGATATTTATCCTCTCGATCGTAGGTTTTATCCAGTTCGATCTCGAGTTGCCAATTGTCATATTTATAAACCAAAGGAATGGTATCAAGATTTTCAATTAAACCTATCCGATGTATATCAAAATTTTTGGCATCAAGTACCAGGCTATCCTGTGGATAAAAATAAGGCTTTAGCTCTAAGGTTGCCAATCCATGTAATTGTTGCTTTTGCCAGTCAAACGAGACATGCAACCTGGTATGCAACAAATCATGAATTTTAGTTCTTTCCGGTCGGTATTTTTTGTCGTTTGGGGTAACTATAATTGGTTCTGCAATAATATCTACAGTATCTGTAATCGTAGTATTATCAGCGGTAGCAATTTTTTTTCCGGCATTACATCTAAATAAAAAAACAAACAAGCCTAAAATGGATAAATAATATAAAGTATATTTCATCTTAATCTTTAATAATTCATTATGTCAATTTCCTTTCGTGCAATTTAGTTGCTAAAACAACAT
>CAZQEZ010000045.1:0-31280 GCA_964592475.1 uncultured Roseivirgaceae bacterium | reverse complement strand
TCATTCCGACTTTACCGGCTGGCAGTTCACCAATTATTTCCGGTAAATCTATCCTGCAGCTGAAAAATAAGGTACACACAGCAGGAATCTCCATCGGATCGTAGCCTGCCAGAACCGGCTGCATAAAATTACTATCTACAAAGTAGGCACCCTATCGGGTTGCAGTCACTATCACCGATAATTAATCAGTAATTTAGTATTGAATAGACTATTGAGGTGAAAAAGTACGTAGCCCGTAAAAACCGATAGCGTATAAAGAACTCTTCAAGTCTATTGAGGTACTTACGCCTTCTCTTCTTTCACCAGTTTCCCAATTAAACATTTCCTCCTATCTTTGCCTCTATAAACAAACAACCAACCATGCTGGTAACCCAATTCTTTCGCAAGCCCTATGATTTTCACTTTTCCATAGAAAAACTGTTTAAGCAAATAAATCCTCAAATCAATCAAAAGAATCATATACACACCTTTACCAGTAAATACCCTAGCAGAGGTTTGCTGCCCCGCTTCAAAATGATTCGAGAAGCCCGGCGTAAAGCCACAGATGTTAATCATATCACCGGCGATATCCATTTTATCGCCTTTGGTTTACCCAAAAAGCGCACCATTCTTACCATCCATGACCTGGGTTTTACCAAACACCCCAATCCTGTAGCCCGTTTCGTACTTTGGCTATTCTGGATTTACCTGCCGGTAAAAAAAGTTTCAGTAGTTACTACCATTAGCCAGGCAAGCAAAGATGACATCCTTAAATATGCCCACTGTAAGCCCGAAAAAGTACGAATAATTCCTAATTTCGTTCCCCGGGAAATTCAATATAATAATAAGCGCTTCAATAAGAACAAACCGGTGATCTTGCAGATTGGCACCAAATTCAATAAAAATCTGGAGCGAACTATTGAAGCCCTGCAGGGAATAAATTGCCATTTCCGCATCATTGGTAAACTCACGGCCACTCATCACGAACTGCTACAGGCTCATAAACTTGATTATTCCAATGACTGCCGCGTATCCGAACAGCAATTGTTGGAAGAATATCAAAACTGCGACCTGGTCACATTTTGCTCCACCCTGGAAGGCTTTGGTATGGTAATACTGGAAGCTCAGGCTACCGGTCGGCCGGTGGTCACCAGCAACCTTAGCGCTATGCCCGAAGTTGCCGGCGGCGCGGCGTGCCTGGTCAATCCTTATGAAGTCTCGTCCATTCGAAAAGGAATAGAAAAAGTTATCAATGAGGATAAATACCGGGAAGAGTTAATAAAAAAGGGGCTTGAAAACTGCCAGCGCTTTTCTTTACCCTCCGTTGCCGATCAATATTACCGGCTGTACCAAGAAGTACATGAAAAAGCCAGGAGTTACTAATATTTCTGTGGTTGCTGCTGGCATTGTGTCTTATCACCGACAATGGAACTAGCGCCCCTCTAACACCTGCACTCACCACCTAAATAAAAATCTAAGCTCCGTCCGAATAGGTGCCCAGCATCTCGGTTGAGCTACACAATTGCACCGCTAGCGCTAAATACCCCTATAAAACTCATCTTTACCAACTATCACTTTATTATAAACTACACTATCCGGATCTGCAAAAACTGAATTTGGGTTTCTATTGCTGGTAACCAATAAATTATAGCGATTATGCGGATAAAATTGCAGATGAGCTGTTTCAGCTCCCGCCACTGCAATACTGGCTATCGGGTTATCCAATTCAGCTGGATTTACATCATCAGCAAACCCACTGGCATTTAGGTTTCGGAACTGATTAAGATACTGCACCACACTGGCAGAATCGGTAGTATTACCGTTTACTTGCCATTGCTCACCGCTTCGTTGTAAAACGAGACCGCTATCCGCTGGATATTGATACTGTATACTGTTAATAGAATCCGTTGTCAACTGCCAGATGCGGGTATTGCGATAGCTGGTAGCATCAGTGGAAAGTGACATACTCATAAATTGGTCAGCAACGTAAACTTCATTTTCATCATTTAGCCGAACGTAAGTATAAAATTGTTGCATTCCACGACCTCCCATTTGCATTTGTTGCTGTTGCATAGCATTTTGATTGAAGCCAAAACGACCTACAATTAAATCCAGCGTTTTCTTGTCACCTTCTTGTACTATTATCCGGGTACCGGCGGTGTCCACATTGTACTCGCTCCATTTTTCTTTGTCCTTGGTCACTATGCGGCTGGGTTTGATACTCATCAGCGTATTGAGTAAGCTTCGTACGCTGCTACTTTGTGCTTCCACCATTTCGCCTTTTGAATTTTCAACTTGCCACGACCAGGAATTACGCCGATCCAGGTGTAAAGTATCATTGCCATATAGTTTTATAGTGGAAACCTTACTGGTATCTACTTCTACCAGTTTTTCCCTAAAGCTGCTGCTTCTTTCTTTTTTACCTAAAAACTCAATGCCTAAATAAACTAAAACCAATGCTCCTAAAATAATAAGAAGGGTAATAGTTGATATTTTTTTAAACATAGCTATCTATTTTTTAAATGTTTTCTATTATTAATATTCTCCTTGCAGCCATTTTCGTTTTTTGACGTTATACTGCTGGTTGCGAATAAAAGCCACCAATAATATTATAATTACCGGAATAAACACGTTGCCATATTTAATTAATGTACGCTTGCTATCTTCTACCGGGTCCAGGGGCCGGTTGGTTACGCCTTTGGTACGCAATTCTACCAGTCCGGTATCATCGGCCAGCCAATCTACACCATTGGCTACAAAACTCACGTTGTCAGAATTGATCTGCTGTTGTTGTTGGCCAGGCTGTTGCTGTCCACTTACATAAAATTCGCCGTTGCTAACTACAATCAGTTTACTTAATGTTCCATCTCCAGCTAGAGCACCTTCTGCTGCAACTGCTACGGGTAGATTTTCCCGGGGAAAATCCTCTTTGGTCCACTCTCTTTGAATGTCTACCATCACGGGCACATCTACAGTACCTGATTGCTCAGAAGTAACTGCAATGGGTGTGATTATAACCGAGCTATCGGCAGGTGCCATGGTAATAGTACTTACAAAAGGTAGAATTACAGACTCCAGCCCACTACCTGCCGGATGCTCAGGAAAATTGCTGATGATGGGAAAATAGGGGAATTCTACCTGAGTATTGAATCTAAACTGGCCACTTTGTTGGGCAACTGTGACCACCCCACAATTTACATCGATCGCAAATTGATCATCAAGGCTGATGCCTTTGCTGCCCAACCATTGGCGAAGGCCAATTTCCGGACCTGCAGTCAGGTAGCCTTGGTTCAAGTCGGCTTGTAAATGGTTGTATGCCAGGTAAATGCTACCGCCCTGCTGTAGGTAAGCTTCCAACTGATTGATGTGGCTTTGCGGAAATGTATCTTGCGGATTGGTAATAATCATTGCCTCAATACGAGGAGGAATTATTGTGGTGTCTGTCATTGTAAATTCTTCTGGATTGTAAAGTACCCGCAACTGTTCCCTCAATTGCCATAAATTGCTCATGGGCACTTCACCATGACCTTGAAGAAATGCTATGGCCGGCTTTTCCGTCAATGTTAATTTTTTAATGGCCGTGGTCAATTCATATTCAATGTTCATTCCCGGCCGCACCAATGGGATAATTTCAGTCTCTTCACCCAAGGATAAAATCACCCCCATGTAAGCACGCATTTGACTGGCCTGATCCCTTTCCTGTACCTGCACCATCACCGGACCTATTCCTTTTTGCTGTGCTTCTGCTTCTGATTCTTCATTTTCATTGGGATTAATGAATTCATACACCAGGTTATCACCTGCTCTACGCTCATATTCAATCAGCATATCCTCAAAATCTTCTTTAGTATTGGACAATTGAGGCGGCAGATCATCAGAAAAATAAGCGCTTACGGTAACTACATCTTCCAGTTCGGTTAATACATTTTTGGTTGCTTTACTCAAGGTGTAGCGTTGATCGGCTGTAAAATCGAGCCGGAAAAAAAGATTGTAAAATATTAAATTCAAAACTACAATGATGGCAATAACTACCATTAGATTAGTTATTACTTTACTTTTTTTCATCTTGTTTTATTTTTAAAATTTTCAAAATCTAAATTAATTATGCCAATTACGACGGCTAAGCATGGCCTGACTTAATAATAAACCAACGAAAATTAGGCTGAAGAAATAAATCAAATCACGGGAATCAATTACTCCACGTGACAAAGATTCGTAATGGGTATTGGCACTCAGGTATTGAAATATTTCGCCCCCTGCACCTCGCGTAGTTGCCCCTAGCAAATCAAAAATTAACTGGAAGAAAATCAGAAAGGCAAAAGTGATTAAAACTGCTGCAATTTGATTGCTGGTAATGCTGCTGGCAAAAATGCCCAGGCTGATGTAAGCGGCACTTAGCAGTAGCAAACCAAAATATCCTCCGATCACTCCTCCATGATCTACATTGCCTAGTTGGCTCACCGTTACGTAATAAGGAATAGTACAGGCTAATGCGATGGCTACTAAAATGAAACTGCTGAGAAACTTTCCGGTCACGATCTGCCAATCGTTTACCGCCTTGGTACTGAGTAACTCAATGGTGCCTGCCCGGTTTTCCTCGGCTATGGTACGCATGGTGATAAGCGGTATGAAAATAAATAGCGACCAGTAGGCAATGAAGAAAAAAATTTGCAGGCTTGCCTGATCGCTAACAAAGATATTCATGTTGGGCGCCAGCCAGGTAAAAAAACCGGTAAGCGCCAGGAATAGAATAATCAAAATATATGCTATCACTGAATCGAAGAAGGATCCGATTTCTCTTCTTGTAATGGTCCAGATAGTATTCATAAGTTTTTTGTTTTTTTAAGCTGTCAATTGACGGAAAATATCTTCCAAACTGGTTTCGTTGCCGGTCATTTCCAGCAAATACCATTTTTTACTTACACATAAGTCGAAAATTGCTTTTCGTGAAGTGACCTCAGGCTTGCTCTGTATTTGAAAAGCACCAGGCTTATTGTCAATCGGTATTATCTTTTCTACACTTGCCAGTCCCAATAAATCCTTTTGCACATCGCCGGATTTGGCTTCAATTTGCACGGTAAGCACTTCCTGACCTTTAGCCTTCAAGCGCAAATTATCAGATGATCCATCGGCCACGATACGACCTGATTTAATGATCAGGATGCGGTCGCAGGTAGCTTCCACTTCTGAAAGTATGTGTGAACTGAGTATTACCGTTTTTGCTTTGCCCAACTTTTTGATCAGGTTACGGATTTCCACGATCTGGTTGGGATCAAGACCGGTAGTAGGTTCATCCAGGATCAGCACTTCCGGGTCGTGAATCATGGCCTGTGCCAGGCCTACCCGTTGCCGGTATCCTTTAGATAACTGATTGATCCGCTTGTGCCGTTCTTTTTCCAGGCCGCATACATCTACCATCTCTTTAATGCGGCCACTGATCTTTTCTTTGGGTACTCCTTGAATCCGCGCACAAAAGCGTAGGTAATCTATGATCGGCATTTCCATGTACAGCGGGTTGTTTTCCGGCAGATACCCGATCTTTTTTTTAATTTCATCGGGGTTGCTATCTACCAATAAATTATCTACTGAGATTTCTCCCTGCGTGGGAGCCATGTAACTGGTAATCATTTTCATGGTAGTACTTTTACCGGCCCCATTAGGTCCCAGAAAGCCCACCACCTCACCTGTTTTTACTTCAAATGAAATGTCATCTACGGCTCGTTGTTCGCCATATTTCTTAGTCAAATTTTTAACTATTATTCCTGCCATAATACCTAAAATTTTTGCGCTGCAATTTTAACTATTACTATAATGTATGTCAAGTAAAGAAGCCAAAATGGCTAAAATTTAGATAGTTTGCAATTTTTGAAAAAAAACTAAATAAGTATAATAAAATGCAATTCATATTTTACAAATTCGGCAGTAAATTCACTGAAAAATTAAAAAGGAAAGTCGCATTTTAATTAAAAACAAGAATAATTTTTTCGCATCAATACTTTCTCAAGTCTGTCATACAAAACAAAGAATTAAGGATCATGAACTTTAGAAGTGCTAAATTCCTCAATTCCATTCTAATTGTTTGCGTGTTTGCCAATATTGACCTGGAGACTCTGTCAATTCTTCAATTAAGTGGTCTGCTTCTTGGCTATCTAAATCTACTTGCAATGCCTTGATATTACTTTGCAGTTGTTCCTCTGTAGTGGCCCCGCTTAGCACTACATGGGTAAATGGTTGTTGCAATGCTGCAGCCATGGCCAATGCATCGATGGAAGTTTCATACTTGTCTGCTATTGATTGTAATAAATCTTTTTTCGATTTAAAATCTTGCTCCTGGTTGCGATTTGTTAGTCTGCCGTTAGCCAATACTTCTTTGATTATCACTCCCATACCAAGTTCGGCAGCATACCGCAAATCTTTACCTACTGAGGGTTCTAAAACATTCCAGGTGGCTTGTACTGCATCAAAAAGTAATATGCCATCAGTATCAATGGCTAAGGCGTTTTGTAGTGTTTGCTTTTGGTTTTCGCCACTTAGTGATAAGCCAATTTTTAACCCTTCCTGCTTAAGCTTTATTAAGTGATTAAGTACCTCTTTATTTTCCAATACGCCACTATCCAAGGTAGCTGAATGAATTTGATATAATTTTAAATAAGGGGAGAGATTTTCTTCCGATTCGCGCCATTGGCGCTGTAATACAGGCAATGTATGCTCTTTTACTTCATGCTTTTCTGCTTTTACCTGCCAATTGGCCGTGTAGGTATAACCCCATTTGGAACCAATGGTAACTTCTCCGAAACTGATTTCATTTTTCTTTAACCAATTGCCCAAAAATGATTCTCCACGGCCATAAGATCTCGCGGCATCAAAGTAGCGGATGCCAGCTTGCCAGGCAGCATTGATAACCTGATGGGTATTGGCTTCCATTGCCTCTATTTCGTACTGTTGTGACAAGTCGCTGGCATGACCTAAGTTGATATAACCTGGCCTACCAAGGGCAGCCATTCCCAAACCTATGGGCGTTACCATTAATCCTGTTTTGCCAAAATCTCTAATTTCCATTGTAAATTTTTTTACGTTACGTTTTATTGCTGACTTACTTCTACCATTACCGGAAAATGATCAGAAGGATATTTTAATCCATAATTATCGCTAAGTACGCCATACTGATTTATTTCAAAGCCATTTTTCACAAAAATATAATCTATACGTCTGGTAGGTAAATCACAAAAATTAAAAGCATTAAATGTTCCTTTCAGCCCGTAAGGCTTTGTTTGGCTAATGGTATAGCTATCCTTTAAATTACCTTGCTCGGTAAGAATTGCATAAGGTGCTTTATCAGGAGTAAAATTTAGATCGCCCATAAAAATTATCGGGTTGTTACCGGCTATCAATTTAATTTTTGTAATTAATAACTTGGCACTATTAAGCCTTGCTGCAATGCCGGCATGATCAAAATGGGTGTTAAAAAGATAAAATTCTTTGCCACTGTCACGGTATCTAAATTTAGCCCAGGTGCAAATTCGGGGTAAAGCGGCATCCCAGCCAATACTTACCTGGCCTGGTGTAGTAGATAACCAAAAGGTATTTTGTTCCAGCACTTCCAGCTTTTCTTTTCGGTAAAAGATAGCACTATACTCTCCTTTATCGTCACCTTCTCTTCCAATCCCGATTACGCCAAATGTAGGCAATTGCTGTTCTAAATACTGTATTTGGTGGTGTAAAGCTTCCTGAACACCTACTACCGTTACCTGATGAAAATCTATGAGGCCTGCAATTACATCCCGGCGGGCTTGCCAATTATTGATTGTGTCGTTTTTGTCATCGTATTTGATGTTGTAGGTCATTGCCCGAAATTGTGCATGCGTAGCTAATGCCATGGTTAATGATATTAATAAGCTGATTATTTTCATAGTATAAAGAGTATGAATGGAAAACTTAGCCATAATTATTTTGTTCGGAGTAGGTAGTGCTTCCTAAAAAAAGGCATCTCGAAAATGGTGTACCTGGTATTGGTTGGATTGGAATTCGATGGCTATAATATCGAAACGAATATCTCCCTGCCAATCATTGTCATAAATGTAATTATCAGCTGCTTCCATAATTAATTCTGCTTTGCGGTCGGTCACAGACTCTTCCGGATAGCCAAAGTAAGTAGAGGTGCGCGTTTTTACTTCTACAAATACTAACAGGTCATTTTTACGGGCAATAATATCTACTTCGTTGCGGCTGTAGCGATAGTTTCTGGCCAGTACTTCATAGCCTTCTTTTTGCAAATAATCTGCCGCTATCCCTTCGCCTTTATCCCCCAATTCCTTATTATTGCCCATCTGTTTTATCCTTATATTTTTAAGCTAATTTATCATGAATTCTCTATATCCACTCAAGTTTCGCACTATTTTTAAAGATAAAATTTGGGGTGGCCAAAAAATTAAGCAAGTGCTAAACAAAGATTTCAGTCCTTTGCCCAATTGCGGTGAAACCTGGGAGCTTTCAGGGGTGCCAGGTAATATTTCGGTGGTAAATAATGGTGCCCTGGCCGGGAAAGATCTTTCAGATTTAATATCGACTTACAAATCCAAATTGCTGGGAAAGCAGGTTTATGAAAAATATGGTGAGCAATTTCCTTTACTGGTAAAATTTATCGATGCCAATGAAGACCTTAGCATACAAGTACACCCTAATGATGAGCTGGCCAAAGAACGGCACAACTCTTTTGGTAAAACGGAAATGTGGTATATACTACAAGCCGATGAGGATGCCAGCCTGATTACCGGGTTCAATCAGCCGGTGGATAAGGATAAGTACGTGCAGAAATTTGAAGCCGGAAAACTTACCGAAATTCTTAATCGTGAAACGGTACAGGCAGAAGACCTGTTTTTTATTCCTGCCGGCCGGGTGCATACCATTGGTAAAGGCATATTACTGGCCGAGATTCAGCAAACCAGCGATGTCACCTATCGCATTTACGATTTCGACCGGGTGGATGATAAAGGACAAAAACGTGAATTGCATGTAGAAGAAGCGCTGGATGCCATCGACTACAATTTTTACGACGAGTATAAAACCAGCTACGAGAAAAGAATAAATGCCCCTGTGGAAATGGTGAGTTGCCCCTATTTTACCACCAATCGCCTGCATTTTAGCCAAAGCACCAACAGAAACTATTATGATATCGATTCGTTTATAATTTATGTTTGCTATGAGGGTAGTGTTGAGGTTGACTACGAGGCAGGGGGCGTTACGTTGAAAGCCGGTGAAGTAGCCCTTTTACCAGCTACTATTAAAGAAGTGGCCCTGCAGACCGAAACCGGATTTAAATTATTGGAGTCGTACGTACCGCATGAATTATAAATTAAATAGAGAAGTACAGTTTCAGGACCTGGGCAGCATCGATTATAAAAAAGCCTGGGACTATCAGGAGTCACTTTTTGCCAATATAATAAAATTAAAAACCGAAAACCGCGGTAAACCTGTTGAAGAGCAGGAGCTTACGCCTAATTATTTACTTTTTTGTGAGCACCCGCACGTGTATACCCTTGGCAAAAGCGGTTCACTGCAGAACCTGCTGGTAAATGAGCAGCAATTAATAGAAAAGGAAGCCACCTTTTACAAAATCAACCGCGGTGGCGACATCACCTACCACGGACCCGGCCAGCTGGTGGGATACCCCATATTGGACCTGGATAATTTTTTTACTGATATCCATAAATACATGCGTTTTTTGGAAGACGCCATCATTAATACCTTAGCTGAATATGGCATTACAGCCGGTCGTGTCAAAGGACTTACCGGTGTTTGGCTGGACCACGAAGAAAAAATTAATCCCAGGAAAATTTGTGCTTTGGGGGTTCGCTCAAGCCGCTGGGTGACCATGCATGGTTTTGCCTTCAACATCAACAGTAATCTCGATTACTTCAATTACATAGTACCTTGCGGCATTACTGATAAAGCAGTAACTTCGATGCAGAAAGAACTGGGTAGAGCATTAGACATGGCCGAAGTGGCAGCAAAAGTAAAAGCTCACCTGGTTCACTTGTTCGAAATGAAATTAATAGAAGAAAAGATCACTCATTGATGGATAGTCAACAAATACAGAACATTTTATTTCTTGATATAGAAACCGTTTCTTGTGTAGAAGAATACAGCCAGTTGAACGACCGTGTAGCAGCACTTTGGGACAAAAAGTCGGGCTTTGTCAAAAATGAGGAAGAGCTCACCAGTGCCGAAATGTTTACCAAAAGAGCGGCTATTTATGCAGAATTTGGCAAAATTGTGACGATTGCCGTGGGCATTGTTACTTTAGATGAGAATAAAGAGCACGTGCTGCGAATTAAGGCTTTTGCCGACGATGATGAATCTAAAATACTACAGGACTTTAAAAACCTGCTGGAGCAAAAGTTTGACCAATCAAAGTTGCTGCTTTGTGCACACAATGGCCGCGAATTTGATTTTCCCTACATGTGTCGGCGCTTCCTGATCAACCAAATTCCAATTCCCCGGGTGCTGCAGCTGGAAGGTAAAAAGCCCTGGGAGATTATGCACATCGATACCATGGAGCTCTGGAAGTTTGGCGATCGCAAAAGCTACACTTCTCTCGATTTATTAGCCGCTATTTTCGAGATTGAAAGCAGCAAAGACGATATTGACGGCAGCATGGTGCACGAAGTGTATTATAAAAATAGACAACTGGACCGAATTGCCCAATATTGCATGCAGGATGTACTGGTTACTGCACAGCTATTTCTAAAGCTCAACTGCCTGCCGGTAATTCCTGAAGATAGAGTGATCATGCTTGATTAATCGATGTTACAAACGCGGTTTGAAAGGACTTTCCGAAGGGGCAGATTAACAGCTATAAGCAATCCATTTAAATCTCTTAGAGTTTTTAATTAAGCCAGTATCAGCGTAAAATTAAATGTACTTCCCTTGCCGTATTCGCTTTCGGCCCAAATTTTACCATTGTTTTTTTCTACAAATTCTTTACAAATGATCAATCCCAATCCACTACCTTTTTCATTTTCGGTTCCTTTGGTAGTAAAATTTTTCGACAGGTCAAATAAGCTGCCTAAATTTTTATTTTTCATTCCAATCCCCTGGTCTTGCACGCTAACTACAGCCATTCCTTTTTCACTTTTCACGCTAATGTCAATCGATTTTTGTTTGTAACTAAATTTAATGGCGTTGCCTATCAGATTTCTTAAAACGGTTTTCACCATGTTTTGATCTGCCAGTACTTTGTAAGGCTTGGCATGATAATTAATAATTACCTCTTTTGTGCTAGCTGTAGGAGTCATCATGTTTATAACCTCCTGAAGCGTATAATTTAAATCAAAAGCGACTATATCCTGCTTTAATCTGCCCGTTTGATTTCTCGACCACTCCAACAAATTCATCAAAAGAGTATGGCCCTTGTCAGACAGCATCTTTATCACGGAGGCATACATTTTTACCTCATCCAAATTGTTATCAGCTAAACTTTGTTCTAAAAAATTGGACAACTCTACTAACTGGACAAATGGATTGCGCAAATCATGACCAATAATGAACAGCAATTTATCCTTGGTAGTATTTAATTCTCTCAATTGATTTTCTCTTTTTTTCAATTCCCATTGGGCTTGCTTTCTTTGGGTAATATCTCTTATAGCGGCTACCCTTTTCCATTGCCCGTTTACTTGAAAACTCTTAGCCTCTATTTCAACTGGAAAAACAGTTCCATCTTTTTTTCTACCTCTTAATTCATACGGAACAGTTACTTTACTTTGGATTTTATCGTATATGATATCCTTATCCTCTGGAACTACTACCTTTTTAATAATGTCCTTACCAATGATCTCCTCTTCTTCATAGCCCATTATTTTGCAAAAAGACTTGTTTACCATCTCAACGATACCATTGGTATGTATTACTATACCCTCAAAAGTAAGCTCAGAAAGTTGTTTGTATCTTTCTTCACTTTCCTTAATGGCCTTTTCAGCATGGCTACGATCTGTTATATCAGTGACAACTCCCAATAAATGGCTACAACGGTTTTTACCTTCCATAATTGGTACCAGGTTCACTAGTCCTACTTTTATGCCTTTAGGAAAGGGGCTTTCTGTTTCCCATGTTTGAGGTTTACCTGTAAGTACAGTATTTCGGTAATGATGAACTTCTTGTTTGAAATATTGAGGTGATGTAACCTCATGCAAATATTTTCCTTCGTATTCTAATTTATTATAGCCCGTGGCTTTGAAAAAATAGTCATTGATAAACTCGAAACGAAAATTGTTTTCATCCTCAACTTTAAGCATAAAAATCACACTATCTACCGAGTTGGTAATTAACGATAGCCTTTGTTGGCTTTCCTTAATTTTGATTTGCGCTTTTATCTTACTGGTTACATCCTGCATTTGCACCAGGTAACCATTTATTAACTCTTCTCCCAAAGGAGTAATTACTACATGCAGATAAATGGTGCCTTTGTTATTTAATTTTGCCTGTAGATCTGGCGGGTAATAATCAAAATTTATTTGTGATTCGTATTCAACATTTTCTCCTTTACGCAACCGTTCTTTATTTTCTCCGGTCAAAAACGGATCACTAAACATGTCGTAGCCTAATAAATCTTCCCTGTTTTCAGCACCCATGATACTTAAGGCCGCAGGATTGTTATAAACTAAAATGCCGTTAGTGTCATATAAGCCAATGGCAATAGGTGAGGCTTCATTTAAAGTTCTAAATAAATATTCACTTTCTTTTAAAGCTTCTTCCGCTATTTTTCTTTCTGTAATATCGTGTGTAATACCAATTAGTTTCCATGGCTCGCCATTTTCATCCAATTCCAGTTTGGAATAATTATGAACCCAAATTACCTTACCATCAGACTTTTGCATGCGAAAGTCAATTTCTAATGGTTGTTTTTTTTCTAACGCCTCGTTTACACTTTTTTGCCAATACTCGTAATCATCAGGATATATCAATTTTTCAACTAATTGAAAATCAGGTGTTTGCTTTTCTAGACCATACAAAACAAATAAATTATCCGACCATTTCAATTCATTGGTTTTTATATTCCATTCAAATGATCCTGTTTTAGCTATGCGTTGAGCTTCCTGTAGTTTTTCTTCACTGATGGCCAAAGCCTTCTCAGCCATTTTCCTGTCTGTGACTTCTATAAGTAATAAATCAAAAGCTATTCTATTTTCTATTGGTTGGCCGGGTATTCCTTTAGCCCAAATCCATTTTTCCCTTCCATCGGGTAAAATCAGCCTATATTCATTTTCTATAATTGTTTGCTGCTCAGCTGAAGTCTTTAATTCCAGTTTAAGTTGTGATAAATCTTCGGAATAGATTCGCTGCCAAAGCAACTCTATATTTTCCAGCGCCTTTGCATGTGGTACTTCAAATAGCTCTTCTACACTTTTACTTAAGAACAGTAGTTTTTCGGTTCCATCAGCATTAAGCTGAAACTTCATTATGAGTCCGGGAATGTTTTCGGTGATATTTCTAAAAAATTTTTCACTTTTGACTACTTCCTGCTCTGCTAATTTACTTTTGGTTATATCTTTTAATGAACCTACTACTCTTACTATTCTTTTCTCCTGTTCACTGTATTCAGGTTGCACCACATCATGCAGCCATTTTGTTTTGCCATCATTTGTTATTATTCTAAACTCAGATTCAACTTTTTCTCCTGCTAGCACCAACTTTTTCCTATGTTCGAATAGACTCGCATCATCAGGATGCACCATTTTTATTAACTGATCATTTGTTAAGTCTTCAGAAAATTTAAAGCCAGATATAGCTTCGTAGGCACCAAAAGTCCATTCTAATACATAGTCGCCATCTGTTTCCAGGCTGACGGAATAAGAAAAATCACTGGTTAAAGAAGAAGTTTTATTAAGTCTTTGCTTTAAGTCGTGTAGTTCTTTTTTTATTTTTTGGAGTTCTTCAAACTCATTCATCATGAAGTAAAGGATAAATAAAAAAACTAAATTAAATAACTAGTTGATAAATTACAATATTTAATTTTAAAAAGTTATCGTAAGTGTTATTTATTGCTATTCTTTGCTATTTTAACATTTATAAATATAACATTTAATATTTCGTTATATGAAAACTATCGAATAAAAACTATAAATGCTTATTAAAAAAAGGCTTTACAGTAATATCTTTGCTTTTCTATGAGTAAAAAATTTCATTTAATAACAATATTTTGTTTTTTTGCCTTTCATATAGTGCATTCACAAACATCTATGCCTAATAAAATTGAGGCCTTTTATACGCAAGAAAAAATAATACTAGATGGTAAATTGACAGAACAAACCTGGGTAAATGCTGAAAAAATAGAAAACTTTACTCAAAGAGAATTAAACTTTGGTCAGCCAGCTACTGAAAACACTAAAGTGGCTATAGCCTACGATAAAAACTTCCTTTATGTAGGTGTTTGGTGCTATGACAGCGACCCTCAAAAATTAATAGCGAAAGAAATGCGACGCGATTTTAATTATGAGCTAGATGATAACTTCATAATTTTGATAGATACCTACCAGGATAAACGCAACGGGTTCATGTTTGTAACCAATCCTATTGCAGCTAGGGCCGATTTGCAAGTTTTCAACAATGGTAGCTCCACCAACGCCTTTTGGAATGGTGTATGGAATGTTAAAACCACGACTAATAGTGCCGGTTGGTTTGCTGAATTTCGGATACCTTTTTATACCTTAAAATATAGAACTGGTATACGGGAGCAGGTATGGGGAATAAATTTTGAAAGAAACATTAGGCGAAAGCGTGAGCAGGTACGCTGGCAAGGCTGGAGTCGCGATAATCAAATTGAGCAAGTAAACCAAGCAGGTACTTTACTTGGTCTCAATCAATTGGAAAATAAGCAATTTGTAGAAATAAAACCCTATGGAATAGGCGGAGGCGAGTATTCCGGAGAAAATAGACAGGCAGTAGTAAATGCCGGCGGCGATATTAATTATTTGATAAGCCCCACCTACAGGCTCAATGTTACCTTTAATACTGATTTTGCCCAGGTAGAAGCTGATCAGCAGCAAATAAATATTACCAGGTTTCCGCTCTTTTTTCCCGAGCTTCGAGAATTTTTTCTGGAAGGTGATGATTTCTTCAATATGGGATTTGGCGGCAATAGAATCATTCCATTTTATACCCGGCGTATAGGGTTGAATGAAAATAGAGAAACTGTACCAATCATAGCAGGTGCCCGCTTGCTAGGTAAAGAAAGAAATAGTACAGTGGGCATTATGAGCCTACAAACTGCCGCCGATGGCGAGCAGCCTACTACCAATTATACGATTGCTAGCTGGCGCCAGGATGTAGGGGTGCAAAGTGTAGTGGGAGCCATGACTACAAATACCTTTATTGCTGGTAGATGGCATACGACCACGGGTGTAAATGGTAGGTATAGTACGGCTAAATTTCTGGGAGATAAAAATTTTAATATCGGAGGTGCTGTCATTCAAACTTATAATACAGATGAAGAATATAATTCCAGGGCTTATGCCTATCGGTTTTTTGCCAATTACTTGAATGATAAAATTTCAATTTTTACTTCTACTCAAAGGAGCCCCTCGCCGTTTAATCCGGAAGTAGGCCTTATGCGGAGAACTAATTTTAGAGAATATTTTGGCCAATTTGCCTGGCGTCCTCGCCCTAATCAAAATGGCTGGCTAGGCTGGATAAGGCAATTTAGATTTTCTCCCGGCTCTATTACTTACGTGCAATATGATGATACCGGCGAACTTCAATCTTTAGCATATGAAGTTACTTTGTTAGGTTTAGAGACCAGAAGTGGTGAAAGTTTTGAACTGAGCCACTCAGTGGTAGGGGAAGGTCTGCGCCAAAGCTTTAATTTACCAGGTACTGCTTTAATAATACCTAATGATACCTATTGGTGGCGTGAATGGCAAGCACAGGTAGGTACATTTGCCGGTCGTACACTTTCACTGCAATCAAATTTTACCTGGGGAGGCTATTTTACAGGTACTTCTTTTAGAAGCCAAACGGAAGTACTTTGGCGAGCTAATCGGTATTTTAACATGAATATCCGCTATGAAAAAAATCGCATTGATCTGCCTCAAGGAATTTTAGACACCAATTTACTCGGTTCGCGCATAGAATACGCGATAAACCCCAACGTATTTGGCTCAATGATAAGCCAGTGGAACTCGGCAGATGAGGAGCTGAATTTTAACTTCCGGTTGCAAATAATTCCTAAAATTGGCACGGATTTTTTCCTGATAGTCAATCAAATTTACGATACTCAAAATGCCAGACTTGATTCGGAACGAGGTACTATTTTAGGTAAGTTGATTTGGAGGTTTACTATTTAAATTTTTTTGGCCTAAGCTTTTTCTCCTCTATCTTCATGGCTGCACCACCACCTCTCCCCATTTAATCGATTTTTTAATCAGCCATTCAGTAGTTTGATAGCGTAAAGGACATAGGTTAAATCCAGCTTCTTTCAAAGCCCGCGCCACCCATACATTTGAATTGAAAGGAAAATGATATTGACTACTACCGGCAAAAAATTGGCTATTATAGTATAGTCCATTGTTGAGAGGAATAACTTTTTCGTCTTGATTGAATTGGAAATGACTAAGTAAAAAACTAGCCAATTGCTCAAGTTCTTTTTCATTTATTGCTAAAGAAACTACATAATGGTTGAAGTAAGTATTTTCTATTGATTCCAGTGGGAAAACATGAAGAGTTGTAGGGGTGGAAATAAATAAAGCTTTGATAGCATTTAGGGGATTAAAACCTTCATCCTGATAAAAATCCCGATCGCCCCATCCGATTTCCAAATAATTAAATTGAGAATAATCATGTCCAGCCGGCCAAATGCTATCTGGCAATATTTTAGCAGGCACTATAATAGCAGTATGCCAGCTTATATTGGCTACATATATAGTATGCTTTTCTTGATTAGCCACTGCTATATTTGACAAAGTTGAAATCAAAAAGATGAGTAAAAGTTTATTCATCATTAAGGTCTTTTATCAAGCTTAACAAATCAAAACTTTATTTGCTCAAAATATCAACATAAACCGGCAAATGATCGCTAAAGCCTCCTTTATAAGCAGGGCCCTGATATGTGCGCCATGGTCTCCGTTTAGCATCTAATAGCCATTCAGGTTTAAAAATATAGGCTTGCGCATTTTTTATTTTCGAGCGAGCTGACCGGCTACAAATTATTTGATCAAAAAGATGCCACTGCGTAAAAGGTGAAGTAGTTGTAATAGTTCCTTCTCCTTTGTAAAAAGATTTTTGCATTAAATTGATAAGGCTTGTTTCCGCGCTTGAATCCTTTGCACTGGTCAAATATTGAATACTTTTATTGTTGGGAGTATCATTTAAATCTCCGATTACCAGAATGTTAGCTGCTGGATTCACGTTCAATATCGAATCTGTCGTTTGCTTCAGTGTCTGAGCCGCCCTTACCCGGTAAGGCTCAGTTGCCAATTGTCCTCCCCACCGGCTGGGCCAGTGGTTGATAAAAAAATGAAATGTATCGCTATCATGCACGATACCTTTTACATGCAATATGTCGCGGGTAGTGTTTCCCGCTTCTAAAATTAAAGCGATTGGGTTGTAATAAAATGGTTCAAATACCTGCTGATCGTATAGAAAGGCTACATCTATCCCTCTTTCGTCAGGCGATTCCTTATGAATAAATTTATAATTGAAAGCCGATAGGGGAGTTTTTTCTATTAAATCCTTTACAGTCCATACATTTTCTACCTCGCAAAGTCCTATAATTGCTGGCGGCTGCTTTCTACCCATGGCTATTAACACCTTGTAAATATTAATCAGCTTTTTTCGGTATCGAAAATAGTTCCAATTTTTTGAGCCATTCTCTGTAAATTCATCATCATTTACCAGCGAGTCATTGAGCGGATGAAACAAATTTTCTACATTATAAAATGCCACTCTTGCAACCTTTTCATGTAAATGATCATCTATTTTTTGAGCCTTTAGCTGGCTTGCCAGCAATACAATTATAAAGATAAAACTAGTTTTTTTCATCATAAAACAATGATAAGGCTACTAAGTAAATAATTATAAACATAATAATAAATCTAATGAGAAAATACTTTTTTTTACTTACAGTTTTTTTCGCTACCCAATTTGCTGCTACAGCACAAGATGATGACTATTGGCAGCAAACAGTAAATTATACTATTAATGTTAAGCTCGATGATGAAAAGCATTTTTTACATGGGCAGGAATCAATTGAGTATATCAATAATTCTCCTGATGAATTAACCTTTATTTGGTTTCATCTTTGGCCCAATGCTTATAAAAATAATGGCACTGCCTTTGCCAAGCAACAGCTCTTGTTAGGCTCTACCAGTTTTTATTTTTCCAAAGATGAGCAAAAAGGCTACATTGATAGTCTTGATTTTGAGGCGAATGGAGAAAAATTACGCCTGGAGTATCACCCTGACTATATTGATGTAGCTAAAGTTTATTTGAACGAGCCGTTAGCTCCTGGAGAAAGCATTATCATCAATACTCCCTTTCGGGTAAAAATACCTGATTCATTTTCCAGGCTAGGGCATGTAGGTCAACAATATCAAATTACACAATGGTACCCAAAGCCGGCAGTTTACGATCAGGAAGGATGGCACCCAATGCCATATCTCGACATGGGCGAATTTTATAGCGAATTTGGTCGTTTTGAAGTCAATATCACCATTCCTCAAAATTATATTGTAGGAGCTACCGGCAATTTGCAAACTGAGTCTGAAATAACGTTTATGGATTCGCTTGCCGATGAAAAGTGGCAGGAAAGTATCTACCGTTATTCGGAAACTTTTAAAAAGTCGAGTGATACTACTAAAACCATTACTTATGTGCAGGATAATGTACATGATTTTGCCTGGTTTGCAGATAAGACATACCGGGTAGTAAAGGGTTCGATTGAACTTCCTCATTCCGGCCGGGAAGTAGCTTTATATGCATTATATAACAACAACAACTTTGATACCTGGGAAGATATTATTACTTATATGGAAGATGCCACTTATTATTACTCCAAGTGGATAGGTGACTATGCGTATGACGTAATTACCGTTGTGGATGGTGCGCTGAGTGCCGGTGCCGGTATGGAATATCCCACTATTACAGTGCTAGGCGCTAGCGATGAATTCTCCTTAGAAATTGTAACTATGCACGAGATAGGTCATAATTGGTTTTACGGAATCATTGCCAGCAACGAGAGAGCCCATGCCTGGATGGATGAGGGAATTAATTCTTATTACGAAAGAAGATATATTGAAACAAAATACCCTAATAAAAAACTGGTCGAGTTGCTGGGGGTGGAAGAAGCGGGTAGTTTTTTTCAATGGCTAACAGCAATTACTAAACTTGACGACATTGACTATGAACGCTACTATGGATTAGGTTACTCGTTAAATGCAAATCGCAATGAAGACCAACCTCCCGGTCTCCATGCTTCTGAATTTACCTACATAAATTATGGCACCATGGTTTATATGAAGCCGGCAGTTGTTTTTACCCATCTGGAAAAATACTTAGGAGCCGATACCTTTGATCAGATAATGAAAACCTATTTTGAGCGCTGGAAATTTAAGCACCCCAAGCCAGAGGATATAAAGCAGTTATTTGAAGAAGAAAGTGGTAAAGACCTGGTTTGGGTTTTCGATGACTTAATAAAAACTAGTAAAAAGCTTGATTATAAAATAAGTAAAGTAGAACCCTTTGACGATGGAATCAAACTTACCCTTAAAAATAAAGCCAGAATACCTGCGCCTATGCCAGTAATGGCACACTCGGGCGATGATACCGTAAGCCAAGTGTTTGTGGAAGGCTTTAAAGGCACTAAAACATTAACAATACCTGGCCAGCAAATAGATAGAATTACGCTAGACCCCAATCATTTTACATTAGATCTTTATAGGCACAATAATCAGGCTTATCCGGATAAGCTAATGAAAAAAAGTAACCCTTTAAAAATTTTACCCATAGGAGGAATTGAATTGGATGATAAGTCGGAGCTATACTTTCTGCCCACCTTTGGCCTCAATACTCGTGATAAATTCATGCTTGGCGCCTCGTTTTATAATAATTTATTGCCCCAGCAAAAATTTAACTTTGTGCTTAACCCAATGTATAGTTTTGGTTTGAATCAATTATCCGGTTCGGGTCAGGTTAATTACAATTTTTACCCACGAAGTTTGTTTCAAAACGTTAAATTGGGGATAAATGGCAGGCGGTTCGCGGGATATAATAAATTGGCTCCTTCACTCGATTTTACTTTTAAGAAAAAGTCATTAAATACAAGCCCTACCCAAAAGCTTAGCTTTAGCTATAATCTTATAGATGTAGCTATTAGCTTACTGCCTATTTACAAACCCTATTATGAAGTGGTAAGTGGTAGCTACCAATTACAAAATTTTAAAAATGCTATTTTTGGCTATAGTTTATCTACTGAAATGCAAAGCGAGCCAGGCAATTGGGCCGCTTGGAACAATGAAGCTATTACTTCATACCAGTACATGCAGGGAAAGTTTATGCGGCTCAGGTTATTTTATGGACAATTTTTGAATAGTGACAACTTGCATCCTTCATTTCAATTGGGCATGAGTGGAAGCACCGATTATCTGATGGAAAGTACTTTTCTTGATCGCGCCATAATATCTCAACGATTTGTGGCTTTGGAGCATCAAACGGATTTGCAACAAGGTGGATTTAGAAATTATTTAGTTGGGGCTTTTAGCGATGATTGGCTTTTTGCGGCCAATTTTGATTTGGAAATTCCTTTTATCGGCATTTTTAGCATATATGGCGACGTAGGGCTTTTACCAGGGCAAAGTTATTATGATGCAGGATTGAGAGTTGGGTTGTTAAGAGATGCTGTGAGAATTTATTTCCCTATTGCCGGCAGTAATTTTGGTGGTTTTGCAGAAGGTTTTGATGCTATTGGTGAGCAAATTCGCTTCTCGCTGCATCTCAATCAGATCAATCCTTTAAAAATTATTCAAAATATCGGAAGCTAATAATTATAAGTTTTACTAAAAGAAGCTCGGTCTTTGGGTTTTACCTCCCGGGGAAAGGGCTTTTTCTATAATCTATCTATTTGTTTTTAAATCTCTTAGGATCAATACCATATTTATTTACCCGTAAGCCCATTTTACGTTCGGTTATGCCTAAGTGCTCAGCAGCTTTTGTCATGTTTCCTTTTGTCATTTTTAGAGTATCTTGAATGAGCTCTTTTTCCACGGTATCCAATATACTTTGCAAAGATCCTTTTTGCATTGATTCCTCATTGGGAGTTTGTAATGTTGGGGGTAAATGATAGCCATAAATTACATCTTCGTTGCATAGAATAGATGCACGCTCGATGCAGTTTTCCAGTTCTCTCACATTTCCCGGCCAGTGGTAGCTCATAAGCATATCAATTGCTGAAGTAGATATTCTTTTGATGTTTTTCCCGTTTTTTTGATTGAATTTTTCTACAAAATAATCTGCCAGCAGAGTAATATCACTACGTCTGTCGCGCAAGTTGGGTACATAAATAGGAAATACATTGAGGCGGTAAAACAGGTCTTCCCTAAATTTCCCTTCTTCAATTAATACTTCCAAATCGCGGTTGGTTGCTGTAATCACCCGCACATCTGCCTTTAACGTTTGGGCACTACCTAAGCGTTCGTACTCTTTTTCCTGTAAAACGCGTAAAATCTTCACCTGTGTTGCCAGGGGTAAATCGCCTATTTCGTCCAGAAAAATAGTGCCGCCATTGGCTGCTTCAAATCGACCAATGCGCAACTTGTCCGCCCCCGTAAATGCTCCCCTTTCATGGCCAAAAAGTTCACTTTCAATCAATGTTTCCGGCAATGCAGAGCAATTCACTTTTATAAAGGGCTTTTTTGCTCGAGTGCTATTATGATGAATGGCCGCGGCAAAAAGCTCCTTACCCACGCCGCTTTCACCTCGAATCAAAACTGTGGTATCAGTGCTGGCTACCTTATTGAGCATTTGAAAAGACTGATGGATAGCTTTAGAATTGCCGATGATATTTTTTGGTTTGAAGATACCTTGCAGCTCTTCATGCAGCTGTTGATTTTCCTCATGAATGGTTTCCTGCTCCTCGTTTTCTTCTTGTCGGTTTTTAATGTTTTGGGCTAATAATCTGCCCATAACCGTTAAGAGGCTGGCTAGTTTTGTTAGTTCTTCTGCATTGGTATTCTTTACATCGATGCTCAAAGTGCCTATAATTTCATTGCCATAAGTTACCGGTACACAAGCAAAGGCCAACGCTTCTTTCTCAGCGTTTTGCCTGGTGCGTGTTTTATTAAGAAACCTAATGTCTGTTGCTACATTGGGTATCAGTAAGGGCTCGCCAGTAGCAACTACCTTGCCTATAATGCCCTCACCTATTTTATATTTACCGCGGGCTTTTTGTGCAGCTGTTAAATTATTGGCTTCTTCTATAGATAATATTGACTTGTTTCTATTGAGAATAGTGATAGTGCACCTTTCTATTGGCAGCTCTTCAGCAGCAGCTTGCAGCACTAAGGTAAAAAGCACAGGTTGATTGGATTTATCTTTTATGATTTCACTTATTTTGAATAGCAACAACAAATATCTCATAAGGCATCGCGAGTTTTTCCAGAAAAAATTCTTGTATAAGAAATGGTATTTAATTTATATTAAAAACCTTCAGTTTCGTTGGTTACACCTTTATCTTCTACTTCTTGAGGCAGAAGATCGGTAGGTTGCTCCACTTGTTGTGCTGCCATATTAATATTGTAAGGATCATCTAAGCCAAGATAATCTTTGCGAAAGCGATTAACGTATGATAATGCTTCGGCTACATCGCCAGGCACAAATACATATTCTCCAAGCTTTGCTTTATTCACATTGGTTTTGCCAGCTACTATGTCATTAAATTCAGGATTAGATGAAGATAAAATCAAACGATTGTCGTAATAACTAAAATGATACCAACTACCGGCTGATACTTGCAAAAACATGTTGAACATATCACCATCTTCAGTCTTTTTCATTTCTAAGAAGCCATCTACTTTGGCGTTAATGTCTTGTCGTAAAATATTTGAAATACCGATCTTGCCATCACTGTACCAGGCTTTATGTTTTGAATTATATTTTAAGTTGATATTAGAGATTACCAGGTTTTGAATTAAATTATTACTCACTCCCCAAAGAGGTACATACTCTTCCTGGTTGCGTTTTTCAAATTCTTTTGCATTATTTTCACCGATAATCTCCGCTGCTTTGTATAGTAAAGTAGCCTGGTCGTCGTTGGCCTCTGGCAATACCAGTCTTTCTACCACATCAAAAATATCGGTTGCCATAGCGGCAGAGGCTTGAGAAGGCATGTCTATTTCTAAGGCCATAAAGGTATTAGCTTCATAATCTCCCCGGTATATGTTGCCTTTACCAATAGCAGCAGTTTGCATTTGAAAGGCTTCCCTATTGGTTACAAATTTTACCGGTCCTTCAAATGTTATATCACCATTATTTTCATTATAGGTAAATACTTTACCTGCATAATTTTCACCAGTGGTTTTTAAAGTATCTACTATTTGGTAATACTCTTTTTCAAAATTGTAAGATAGAATGCCGTTTGGTATAAAAAAGTCATTATCAGCAGGTGTAATTTTATCGGTAATGAAGGTGTGATATAAGCTGTCGTCGCGCTGGCTAAAATGTAAGCCCGCGGTTAATGGCTCACCTGTAGTAGTTTCGGCAGATTTGAAGTCAAAGGCGATATCGGTTCTTTGTTCCTCGTTGCTATTATAATTTATCCAGGTATTATAATTTTCTCTATTATTAAAATCCAACTTTACTTCACCCTCTAGTTCCAATGGTTTTTTTACTGCATACATGGTGGCTTGTCCCTTGAAAATCATTCCCGGGGAGATAATCAGGTTGTCTTCTTCAGTAACGGATCCACTTGATAAAGTATATAAATCTCGATTTCTGCGTCGGCTCTCATCTTCTACTAATTCAAATTTACCGAATTTAATCCGGAAAGTGTCAGCCCGGGCATTGACAAATTGATAGGAAGCATCACCCGTGAATTTAGTTCTCGATTTAATGTCAATGGTGCCATCTATCATAGTGTGATATTGATTTAAGGTATCGATGACTAAAGTAGTATTAGTTAAAGTACCAATCCTAGAATTTTCATAAATAGTAATTTCATTGCCTTCAGGAATAATCATGGCATCAGCTACTTTAATGTTTGGTATACCTTGAATATACAATTTCAAGCTATCAATATCATATTCAGCTTGCGAACCCTTGAAAGCCAATGAGTCTAGTTCTTCACGCGTGCTGTAAAAATAGGAGTTTTCCAAAACCACATTATCCGGTTTGGTCATGGTTATTTTCCGGTTATCTAAATTCCATACGGCTTGCGAAATGGAGGTTTTGAATTGGGCATAGGGAAAATCAATAGCTGCCACACCTTCTATTTCAGGACTAATTTCAGCTTCATCATTTACCAGGTCAAAGTTGAGACGGATGTCATCGCCGGCTAGCGCAGGTTTAGATGGATTATCAGAGTTGATTTTAAATTCGGCATGCTGTGCAGAATATTCAGTTTCAGTAAAATGCATTTCTTTGGATATCGATTCTGACCCTCTGGTGAATAGTTTACCGTCTCCATACACACCATTATTAGTTATTGTAGCTGTGCCATACATCGAGGCACTGGCATTGTAAAATTGGAAAGGATTATTTTGAAAATTGCTGACATACATGCTGTCCTGATGGGGTAGCCATTTCATTTGAAAACTATCTACTTTGGCCTCAGGAAAACTAATTCCTTCTAATGTTCCCGGTTTGATTACAGCCGAAGTACCTACCGTGGTGGTTACAGAATCCGGATAGAAAATAAAATTTTCGGCGTGTAATGAAGTAGTAAAGTAGTCTATAGAACCTTGTGCATTTAAACCATTGCCCGTAAGGCTAAGGTCATTGTAAATTTTTGCCGCTCCCCCATACAATGAATATCCTTCTTCCGGTATTTTGTGATTAAACCCAAGTGTTTTATCGGGCATTATTTTTAAAGTTTCCTTTAAATCAGGTAGTATGCCACCAGAAACCAAAGTGCCCTCAAAACCTATTGTGGCAGGATCACTGCCACTTAAGCTATCTATCTTAAAGGGTGGAATTATAAAATATACCGATTCATCGTATGCCTTGTCCAATACATTTTCATTATTAAAATACACAACTGCTCCCCGGCTAGCATCAAAAGTAGGATATTGAGGAAATTCACGTAAGCCCGACTTATTATTAGGGACATTGATGTACAATGTGCCACTATTGCCATCAAAACTAGTAGATAATCCACTCAGTGCTTTGGCTGAGGTAGAGTCCGCTCCTCCGCCAATCAATTTGTTATTCACTCTTTGCCGTGAAACCTCGCCGGTCCTTTCGTCTTTTATGTCTATATAAAAACGAATAGAATCTATTTGGTCCATATCTACTAAAAAGCTGTCGTAGCGGAAAATAAAATCCTTGCCTATAAATTCGAAATTGCCAGCGTATAATTGACCATTAAATTTAAAATCGCGATTTTTTAATAATGTAACGGTACTGCTATCAGGATAAATGTAAACATCTAATGGTCTACTGATGTAAAATCTATTGATGCCCCGAATACTCAATTCTTGATTTTCCAGGTTTAAAGTAGCATTCGAGGCACTTTCTGTAAGAGAGTTGAACACGATGTCATCGTAGTCTTTTCTTTTAAAGCTACTAAGTACAAAGTGAATCGCTTTTTCTTGAATTATCACTTTACCATATTGATCCAATTGTACAAATCCTTTGGTCATTAAAAATGTCATGGCATCTTTTACCACTTTTGGATTTTGCTTATACGCTTCAGCCATTTCGGTATAATAAAATTCTTTTTTCTTTATTTTTCTACCATAACTTACAGCCATTTGCAAAGGATTAAAACCATACATGCCTGTTATTTGGGCTAGCTCTACATCGTTGTAATATTCTTTTGAGGTAAAACGAGCAGGAATTTGGTTTCGAGCATTCAAGGTGGTTATGTCCATACTGTCTTTCATAATATTCCAGCTTATCAAGTCGGCTGATATTTCCATGTTGAAATAAGATGACCAAAAGGGAGAATTCTTATACAAGCCATCATTTTTTCTTAGAATCAAATCTTTTTGGTTGGTGTAATATCTGAATTGAAGTTGGGGATGAGTAATTGAGTCCCGCTGATGGAAAAGGACTACTTTGGCTGCTTTTGAAGATACAGTGCTGTCTGCAAAAACAAAAAACTCAGATAATATTTTGGCAACTTTTTGGCCATCCCTGTTTAAAATTATTTCCGAATTTCCCGGAATTACGGATGCGCCTAAAATTTTATTACCCCGCATCGAGAAACCACCCGTGTAAGATAATTCTTTGCCGGCAATATCAAGTACTTTTACTTTATTGTCATAGGCTTTAAATCTGGGAAATTCCGCATCTTCCGGTCCGATGTGTTGCCTGCTTTCAAATGAAAAAATCCCCTCGGCTGGTTCTGCTATTTTTCCTTGATAAGTTAATTTTACTTTTTCAGCTTCAAACCGGGTTTTTGCAATGTGAAAATTATAGTCAGCAAAAGTAACGAACACCTTATTCGGATCAAGGCCAGCCATCTCCCAATTAAAAGTGCCGCCTTTTCCTACAAAAATTTCTTTGTGAAGCATTAATTTGCCGCTGGTATTTTTTATTCCTACCGAGTCATAGGTGGTTGTAAATATAAAATTTACATTTTTTAAATGAAGTACAGGACCTTCAACTATTGGTTGTGGTTTTGTTTGAGTAAGTGCTTCATAAAGGGCCTGCTCCGATTGGGCAAATACATCGCTGGCACTTTGTGCTTCTGTATTATCTTCCTTATTTCCCCACCCATCAGTGTTACTGGAGTTCTTTCCATCATCTTTGGCGGTATTATTGTCATTTCCCCATCCATCATTATTCCAGTTGTCGTTAGTATCCCAGTCGTCAAATGTACCGGTTTGCTCTTCATTTTCATTTGCTTCTGGCAATTGCTCATTTGCTTCTGGCAAGGCAGATTCAATATATTCGAAGTCAAAACTACCACCGTTTAGTTGTAAGCTGTTAAAATTGCTGGCATACAAATATTGTTGGTTAAATAAATTTAAAGCAATGGTAAGAAATGTATTGACTTCCTTTGGTTGGTTTTGCTCTACAGATTTGTCCAATACATTATAAAAGTTGCGCCAAACGCTGCCAGATAATTTATCTTGAATATATCCATTGGTGATCGTGGTAAAAAAATTGAGAAAGTGAGGGGTAGCAGGATATTTTTTATTTAACATTTTACGGCCAATGCTTATAATTTGCTTTTGATGCTCTCCCGGAATACTTACCCAAATAGAATCAAAATTACTACGGGTAAAAACTGCCTGCTCACCCCTCATTCCCTCCAGCATTAAATTTGCTCCGGCTACAAATTCATCAGGATTTTCAGGTAACTGGTACCGTTGCCCATATGCTAATGATATGGTGGAGATCCATAAAAGCACAAGGAGCAAAATTTTATGGTATTTGTTCATGCCGCAGTATTTTTTCGTTATTGCAAATAAGAGTATTAATTTCTATCAAAGCAATATAATTATTATCCAAACTATACAGCGTAGGTTTTACGGATTTATTTTAGAAGAATAACGAAAAAATGAGTAGGATAACTATAATTTTACAAATTTTAATGCAGCCCATTGATTACGCTCCTTTTGGCTTTCTATTTTCCATCCTTTTGGCGCTATTACTTTTGCTATTTCGGCTATATCATGATTATAAAATCCACTCATTATCATCGTGCCATTTTCGGAAAGATAGTCCAGGTACTTGGGCGATTCTGCCAGCAACACATTTTTGTTGATATTGGCTAATATTATATCAACTTTTTGAGTAGGAACATTTTCAATTGTGCCTTGAATTAATTCAATACTTGCTTTGTTCTGTATTATATTATCTTTGCAATTTTCTATTACCCAATCATTGTTATCTACGGCCATAATTTTGCTGGCGCCACACATGGCAGACATTATAGCCAATATACCTGTACCACATCCTAAATCAAGAACCGTCTTTTGTTTTTGATCTATCTCCAATTGATAGGAAAGCATTAGATAGGTAGTTTCATGATGGCCGGTGCCAAATGACATTCTCGGATTGATAAGGATATTGTAAGGATAATGCTGGGAAGCCTGATGGAAAGAGGCACCTACAAAAATTTGATCTTCTACTATGATCGGGTCATAATTTTTTTCCCATTCTTCATTCCAGTTTTTTTCTTTCATGCCTCGCACTTCGAAATTAATGGAAGTAAAAGATTGGTACTTTGTGAGAACTGCATTTAGCAACTCTTCATCATATTCTGATTTTGCAATATAAGCATTTAAACCGTTATCAGTTTCCCAAAAAGATTCGAATCCGGCTACGTCTAATTCAGCTATAATAATATCGCGATAACTTTCATCACAGATAAATTGTATTTCAAGGTATTCCATTATTTGCCTTTAAGAGATAATTTACAAATTTGCTGTTTTTAGATAATCTTCATAAATGAAAATGAGATAATTTAGCAAAATGAAAGCTGAATTTTTATCAAGTCATTAAAAATGAAAAAGCCCAATCTATTTCAGAAAGGGCCATCATTTAAAGTTATTTAAGAATTTACTTTACTTCTTCATATTCAATGTATTCCCCGTCATCATATTTTCGTTTACCTTTTTTTCTTCCATTGTTGTTATCGTCAGGGCCAAACTCTACCTCTACATTACCGTCTTTAGGCTTTGTTCGTTTTTTACCTTGTTGGTGTGCTTTGCCTCCTCCCAGGATGCTAAGCATTATTTTGAATATAAAATTGCTAAATTTGATAAGCAAATAAATAACTAAAGCAGTTATTATAATAACCTTCCACATTTAAATCTATTTTTTTAATCTTCAATAAAACTAACCTATCTACTCAAGTATAAGTTTCGTTCGGAGTATATTTTAAGAAAATATTCATCCATTACATCATCAATAAAGTAGATGGCTTCTCCGGTTGATTTCATTTCCGGCCCCAATTCTTTATTCACGTTCGGGAATTTGTTAAACGAAAACACCGGCTCTTTAATTGCGTAACCTTTTTTTACCGGGTTAAACTCAAAATCTCTCAATTTTTTCTTATCCAGCATAACTTTCACAGCATAATTTACATATGGTTCCCGATAAGCTTTACAAATAAAGGGCACTGTGCGAGAGGCTCTAGGGTTTGCTTCAATAACATATACCTTATCATCTTTGATAGCATATTGAATATTTATCAGGCCTTTGGTGTTTAGTGCCAGCGCTATTTTTTTAGTATACGCCTCAATCTGCCTTATCACCAGGTCGCCCAGGTTATAAGGCGGTAACACTGCATATGAGTCACCTGAGTGAATCCCTGCAGGTTCTATATGCTGCATGATACCCAAAATATAAACATCTTCTCCATCGCAGATGGCATCTGCTTCCGCTTCAATGGCACCATCTAAAAAATGGTCGAGCAAAACTTTATTTCCAGGAATATCATGTAACAATTTTACAATGTGATTTTCTAATTCTCTTTCGTTGATCACTATTTTCATGCTCTGCCCTCCTAATACATAGGAAGGTCTTACCAATAGCGGAAATCCAATATCTTTACAAATTTCCAGAGCTGTATCCGCATCTTCGGCTACTCCAAATTCCGGATATGGGATGTCATTTTCTTTTAACAAAGAGGAAAAACTACCTCGATCTTCGGCTAAATCAAGCGATTCAAAATTGGTACCCAATATCTTAATTCCGTATCGATTAAGTTTTTCTGCTAACTTTAAGGCGGTTTGTCCACCTAGTTGTACTATTACGCCTTCAGGTTTTTCATGCTCTATTATATCAAAAATATGTTCCCAAAATACCGGTTCAAAGTATAATTTATCTGCTATGTCGAAGTCTGTAGATACTGTTTCAGGATTACAATTGATCATGATAGTTTCGTAACCACACTCTTTAGCGGCGAGCACGCCATGCACACAACAATAGTCAAACTCTATCCCCTGGCCAATCCGATTTGGACCTGACCCCAGCACCACTATTTTTTTGGCATTACTACTTATCGATTCATTTTCTTCATCGAAGGTGGAATAATAATAGGGTGTTTGAGCTTCAAATTCTGCAGCACATGTATCCACCAATTTATAAACCCTTTTAATGCCTAACTCATTCCTTTTTTTGTATACTTCGCTTTCCAGGCAGTGAAGCAGATGTGCTACCTGCCTGTCGGCATAGCCTTT
Source organism: uncultured Roseivirgaceae bacterium (assembly GCA_964592475.1). Lineage (GTDB taxonomy): Bacteria > Bacteroidota > Bacteroidia > Cytophagales > Cyclobacteriaceae > CAZQEZ01. The sequence goes on along the minus strand of CAZQEZ010000045.1, from coordinate 966 downwards.
TTCTTTAGCTTCTCGCATAAGGCCTATTGGAATAGACTCTATGGTGTGTTTTTCTATTTCTTTTTCAAAAACTACCAGTTCTTCAATTTGCTGTAGAAACCATTTATCTATTTTAGTTAAATTTTGTATGGTCTTGAATGGCATGCCTAGCTTAAAAGCATCATAAATATGAAAAAGTCGATTCCAGCTGGGTACTTTCAAGCTATGTTCTATCACTTGCTGATTGGTCAATTCTTTTCCGTCGGCACCTAATCCGTTTCGCTTTATCTCTAATGACTGACAGGCTTTTTGTAGAGCTTCCTGAAAACTACGACCAATACCCATTACTTCACCTACTGATTTCATTTGTAGCCCGAGCCGACGATCAGAGCCCTGAAACTTATCAAAATTCCAACGAGGTATCTTTACAATAACATAATCTACGGCCGGTTCAAAAAAGGCAGAAGTATTTTTCGTAATTTGATTTTGTAGTTCGTCAAGATTATAACCGATGGCTAGCTTAGCGGCTACTTTGGCTATGGGATAGCCAGTAGCTTTGGAAGCAAGAGCAGAAGACCGAGACACTCGAGGGTTAATTTCAATACCTATTATTGAGTCATCTTCCGGGTTTACTGCAAATTGCACGTTACATCCACCTGCAAAATTACCTATACCATTCATCATTTTAATAGCCAGGTTGCGCATGTGCTGATACACCGTGTCTGGTAATGTTTGTGCAGGTGCTACAGTTACCGAGTCACCGGTATGTATGCCCATAGGGTCAAAATTTTCAACAGAGCAAATGATAATAACGTTGCCCAGGTTGTCTCTAAGTAATTCCAGTTCATATTCTTTCCAGCCCAGGATGCTTTTTTCAATTAGCACTTCGTGAATAGGCGACGAATGAAGCCCGTGATTTAAAGCTTTTTCAAATTCATCGGCAGAATCCACAAAACCCCCGCCGGTACCTCCCAGGGTGTAAGAAGG
>CAZQEZ010000044.1:0-31477 GCA_964592475.1 uncultured Roseivirgaceae bacterium | reverse complement strand
TTGGATAGTACAAAAAAGGTTAGACTTACATTGTCTTTTCTTTTATTCATAGAAATATCATATTTGGTTATATTTCCCTGAATTGTAACACCGCCTACACCATTCCAACCTATTCTATTAGCTGAGCCAAGTTGAATGGTGGCTTGAGTACTATCAACCATAATAAAATTTATGTTTCTAGCAACTGGAAATGACTGACCATATCTGTTAAATATCATATCTGCCTCTAATACAAATTGTTTTTCCTCCATTACATTTTTAATCGCTTCAGCTATTTTTTGCCTTTCTCGTCTTTTCTCTTCTTTTATTTCTTTTTTAGTTTTCTCTTTTGCTATTTCAGGATTAAATTGTGCCTGTGAAAATAAAGGTATGGCAACAAAAGCCATTATTATCATTATATTTTTCATGTTTTTACAATTTATGATTCAATAGGTTTATTCAAATCTCATGCCAAGATGCAGATTTTCAGCCTTTTCTAATGGCATCGGGTTCTTCATATGCCTCATCTACTTTGGTGTGGCAATCTAACTTGGTAACAAAATAGAGCGTGACTAGCATGATTGCGGAAAGAATAACAAAAAGGCGGATATTAATATACCACACTTGAAATCTATTATAACATTTTTAATAAACAAAGAAATAACAACTAATATATTTATTCAATCTTGATGAGATGTTTTAAGATAAAGCCTGACTATTTATTATTTAGGCAAAACATTCCATTTTTTAGCTAAAAAGGTATAATTTTGGATTATTAAAATAGTTCATTTAGAAATAGGATAAGAAAAAATTGATTATTAATTTAAAAAGATAGTAAAGTGGATATTTTTGATAAACTGACAATGGATAAAAGTCCTCTTGGAATGTACCACAATGTGGAAGAGGGTTATTTCATGTTTCCAAAATTAGAGGGTGAAATTGCTTCTCGTATGATGTTTCAAGGACGGGAAGTACTTACTTGGAGTATCAATAACTATTTAGGACTGGCAAACCATCCTGAAGTAAGAAAAGTAGATGCAGAGGCTGCAAAAGATTGGGGTTTGGCTTATCCAATGGGCGCTAGAATAATGACAGGTAACACAAGTTATCATGAGCAGTTGGAAAGAGAATTGGCAGAATTTGTAAATAAAGAAAGTGCCAATTTGTTGAATTTTGGATTCCAGGGTATCGAAACCATGATTGATGCATTGGTAGATAGAAAAGATGTAATTGTTTATGATGCAGAGTCTCATGCATGTATTGTAAATGGGGTACGTTTACACATAGGAAAAAGATTTGCCTACACTCATAACGATATGGAGAGCTTCGAAAAATCATTAGAGAGAGCTCAAAAGATTACAGAAGAAACTGGTGGTGGAATATTAGTAATTACCGAAGGCGTATTTGGTATGTCTGGTAATGTGGGCAAGCTTGATAAAATTATTGAACTTAAAAAGAAGTACCAATTTAGATTATTATTAGATGATGCCCATGGATTTGGTACTATGGGTAAAACAGGTGCCGGATGTGGTGAGTTGTTTGGGGTTCAGGACGAAGTCGATCTTTATTTTTCTACTTTCGCCAAATCCATGGCAAGCATTGGAGCGTTTGTAGCAGGAAATAAAGAAATAATTGAATATATGAAGTATACTAACCGTTCACAATTATTTGCAAAGTCTTTGCCCATGCCTTTAGTAATTGGTAATCTTAAAAGGCTTGAACTTTTACGTACTCAACCAGAACATAAAGAAAATCTTTGGAAAGTTGTGAATGGACTACAAAATGGATTACGTGAAAGAGGCTATAATATAGGTACTACACAATCGCCAGTTACACCTGTATTCCTAAGTGGAGGAATAGTTGAAGCTGGTAACTTGATCATGGATATTCGTGAAACTTATAACGTTTTTTGTTCAGTGGTTATTTTTCCTATGGTTCCAAAGGGTACAATCTTATTAAGATTAATACCTACTGCGGCACATACTGAAAAGGATGTAGAAGATACCATTGCTGCTTTTGACGCTATAAGTGGAAAATTAAAACGTGGCGAATATCAGCGTGAAGGGTTGGAGGATGTAATTCCTCATTAAATTATCGTAAATAAATTTTCAATAACTAATAAAACAACATTTATGAAAAGATTCGATGAACTAAGAGAGTTGGTCATGTCATTAGAAGGTGATTTTGAAAAATTTTACGAAAAAGAAAATAATGCGGCTGGCACCCGTGTCAGAAAAGGAATGCAAGATTTAAAAAACCTGGCACAAGAAATCAGACTCGAGGTTCAGTCCAAGAAAAACTCGTAAGAAATCAAGGTGGTCATGTTGACCACCTTTTTGTTTCCCTTAATTCCCTCCTTTCACTTATCCGATTGTTTTTAAAAATATAATATTTACCTATTTTTAGCATTTGATTGTTAAAAAGCATAAAATAATTGAGCATAAGCAGGAACAAAAAACAGCCAAATGCTATCATTGCGGAGAAGTATGCGCAGAAGACCATCTCGTTTTTGCTGGAAAAAATATTTGTTGTAAGTAGCGTAATATGTTTAATATAAAATAGACAAACATTACAATAATCACCATTTTAGTAAAATCTACTAACAAAATTAATAACTGATCAATTATAGAATTAACGAGAATATCGATATTTTTTACAGTGGGAGATTTTCGGGTCAGAGAACTAACTTTAATGTTTTAGATTTTAGTTTTATGATTGAAGACATATTTCTTTGTTTTTACTTATTGGTGTTGCTCATAAATTTTAATTATAGCCCATGAAATTATTTTTAACCTCATTTTTGATAGTCTCATTATTACAAACTAGTCAGTTGATAGCTCAAGAGCTTTATGTTCCCACGGAAATAAGCAATGGTAACATTAATGGTACCCGTACAAATTTAGGGTTGCCAGGTGAAAAGTATTGGCAAAACCGCGCCGAATACGAAATAGAAGCAGAGTTGTTAGCTGCACAACAAAGCATTAAAGGTAAAGAAACCATAACCTATTTCAACAATAGCCCGAATACATTGAATAAAATTGTAATACGACTGTATCAAAATATATATCAAAAAGCAGCCATGAGAAAACGCACCCTCGCCGAAGGTGATATTCATGCCGGTATGCAATTATCAAACTTAACTATCAATGGGAAAAATCGTGATATCAATTCGCGTTCTATCAATATTAACGGCACCGTTATGACTATCCCGCTCTTTGATCAATTAGAGCCCGGCAAATCTTTGGAGCTTGGCATTGAGTGGGAATACCCTTTGCCAAAAGAAGGTTTGCGACAAGGAGTAAAAGAAGATTCAACTTTTTTCATCGGTTATTGGTATCCGCAAATTTCAGTTTATGATGATTTGTTTGGTTGGGACATGCAACAATATGTAGCGGTTCCGGAATTTTATAATGATTTTAATGATTTTGACGTGACCATTAAAGTGCCTGATGGATATTATGTTTGGGCCACGGGAGATTTACTAAATGCTGAAGAAGTGTACAGCAATAAAATGCTTAAAAGACTAGAAATGGTAAACCCGGATTCAGTAGTTATTGTAGTTAATGATTCGGATTTGAGAGAGGGAGGCTTGTTAAAGAATAGTACCTGGCATTATACTGCTACCAATATTTGTGATTTTGCCTGGAGTGCCAGCAGTAATTCTTTGTGGAAAGCTACATTGGCTAAAACCAATGAAGAAGGCGAAATGGCAGTTGTTAATAGCGTTTATCCGCGAAACAAGAAGAGTGTCAATGAGAATGTTATTGATTTTGCTAAAGCATCAGTAGAGTTTTTTAGTTTAAATAATCCCGCAATTCCATATCCTTATTCCCACCATACCACTGTTAATGCCTGGAATTCTATTGCTTTTCCGGGTGGTATGGAGTACCCGATGATGGCCAATAATTTTGAATTTAATGCGCCATTTAATATTATAGTTACGGCTCACGAAATATTCCATAGTTATTTTCCATTTTATCTTGGTATCAACGAGCGCAAATTTACCTGGTTAGATGAAGGGTGGGCTGATTTTTTTGATGGCAAATTTTTAGGGATGATAAGCGAAAGCGGAAGCCGACAATTTAAGTCGATGACAGCGCAAATGTGGGCTAAAAATCAGTCTGGCTCTATGAGTGATTATCCGATTATGACTACTTCAGAAGCGTTGACAATGGCTTTATACGAAAACCATAGCACGAAGCCTGCAATGGCCTTTCGGGTATTAGAAGGTATAATAGGTGAAGAAATACTAAAAAAATCATTGCAGGAATTTACCCGTCGCTGGCAGGGAAAACATCCATCTTCCCACGATTTTTTCTATACCATCAATGATGTTGCCAAGCAGGATCTTTCCTGGTTTTGGCAACCCTGGTTTTTTGAATTTGGTTATCCTGATTTAGCACTTACTGAAAGCAAAAAAGGCTTGGTAGTAAAAAAGATTGGTATATTGCCGATACCGATTATACTGGAAGTAACGATGAAAAATGGTGAGACAGATATTATTAAGGAATCGGCAGCAGTATGGGCTGATGGTAAGGCTGAATATCTGGTGAATATCAATAGGAAAGAAATTAAAAGTGCGCGCCTGGTACCCGGGTTATATCCGGATAAGTTCACTGATAATAATAATATAAAGCTTGAATAAATCAACTTTTAATTTCTGCAAGCTATTCCTATCTTTGTGCATTAAGCGCACTCTTGAAAAAAAGTGTGCTATTTGTTTTTAAAGACAAAACTTCATGGTAACTGATACATCCAATAGAATAGATAAAGTATTTCAGGAAAAAAAGGATAACCTGCTTTCGGTATATTTTACCGCTGGCTTTCCACTAGTCAATGATACACCGGCCATTATGGAATATCTGGAGGAAGGGGGTGCTGATTTTATAGAAATAGGTGTTCCTTTTTCTGATCCTATGGCTGATGGACCTACCATACAGCAAAGCAATTTCAAAGCATTAAAAAATGGAATGACGGTAGAGATGCTTTTTGGGCAACTAGCCAATATAAGACAAAAGGTTTCTATTCCCATTATATTGATGGGCTATTTCAATCCTATTTTACAATACGGACTGGAAAAATTTTGTGCTGAATGTGAGAGGGTAGGTATAGATGGATTAATAGTACCTGATTTACCTATGGTAGATTACCTTGAGCTATATAAGCCTACCTTTGACCAATTTGGAATTTACAATATTTTTTTGATAACGCCCCATACTTCAGAGTCACGCATTCGGTTGATTGATGAAAATTCGCACGGATTTATTTATATGGTTTCTTCGGCCAGTATTACCGGAGCCAAAAAAGATATTAGTGATGAACAGGTGGAGTATTTTAACCGAGTTAAAAGTTATGGATTGCGCAATCCGCAACTTATCGGTTTTGGAATTTCTAATTATGAAACCTTTAAAACCGCTTGTAAATATGCTTCAGGGGCTATTATAGGCAGTGCTTTCATAAAAGTGTTGGAAAACAGCAATAATTTAAAAGAGGATGTTATCAGCTACATCAAATCAGTAAAAGGATTATGATAATACAATTAGACAAAGCAATAAAGCAAGTAGAAAAAGAAGCTATTGTAGATAAGGTAAAAACCCTAAAGTATAAAACTACAGAAGTAACAACTCAAAAGGGTAATTACTTGATTGGAATTGGCAAAGCAGAAATAGATATTCGCCAGGTAGGTCAAATGCCAGGAATCACGGATATATTTCGCGTTTCAGACGACTATAAGTTAGTATCAAGAAAGTGGAAGGTTAAGCCTACCATTATCGATTTAGGTGACGGTGTGTCTATTGAAGAAGGTGCAATGGCTATCATGACTGGCCCCTGTTCTATTGAGGGGGAGGAGCAAATAAAAAGTACCATTCAACATATGGTAGAAAATGATGTGAAAATTATGCGAGGTGGAGTTTATAAACCTCGTAGTTCGCCCTATTCTTTCCGGGGCATGGGAATAGAAGGGTTGAAACTCTGGCATCAGCTGGCAAAGGAAGCCGGCATAAAGATAATTACGGAAGTAATGCAGGTAAGCCAAATTGAGGAAATGTACGATTATATAGATATTTTTCAAGTAGGAGCCCGCAATACCCAGAATTTCAATTTGCTAGATGAACTGGGAAAAGTGGACAAAGCCGTGATGATTAAACGAGGTATTTCCGGTACAATTGAAGAGTTATTATATTCGGCAGAATATGTTTTTTCAGGTGGTAATGAAAAGCTGATTCTGTGCGAGCGGGGCATTCGCACCTACGAAAAAGCTACTCGCAACACGCTTGATTTAAATGCCGTTCCTATTTTGAATGAAAAAACCCATTTGCCAGTGGTTGTGGATCCATCACATGGTATTGGTATTCGTCATCATGTAGAGCCAATGACCCTGGCCGCGGTAATGGCTGGTGCCGACGGTATAATATACGAATCGCACCATCAGCCGGAAAAAGCCTTTTCTGACGCTCAGCAAACGCTTAATTACCAGGAATCAGCAGAACTGATCAAAAAAATAAGACAAGCTTATCAATTGCGCGAGAGTTTTAATTTGTAATTATGAAAGTAGCCATCGTGAAATATAATGCCGGAAACTTGCAATCTGTGCTCTATGCGTTGCAACGAATGGGCATTGAGCCAATGGTAACCAACAAGGCAGAAGAGCTTCAGTCGGCCGATAAGATTATATTTCCTGGAGTAGGAGAGGCAGCCTCTGCCATGAAAAGTTTGAAAGAAAACAATTTGGATGCCATCATACCTACTCTTAAGCAGCCTTTTCTGGGCATTTGCCTAGGTTTACAATTGATGTGTAAGCATTCTGAAGAGCGAGATACCAAGTGCCTTGGTCTTTTTGACTTACAAGTGAAAAAATTTGAACCTACAATGAAGGTGCCTCACATGGGTTGGAACAAACTAGAGCAAATGAAAACGCCACTATTTAATAATCTCAACGGTGATGCCTTCGTGTATTTTGTACATAGCTATTATGCCGAATTGGGAGAGGGTACGATCGCCATGGCCAATTATATCAATAATTTTAGTGCAGCGCTTCAAAAAGATAATTTTTATGCTATCCAGGCTCACCCGGAGAAAAGCGGGGCAATAGGCGCACAAATTTTAAAAAATTTCATAGCACTATAATTATAGCATAGAATATTTAGGGGGCAATGTCTCTATCGCTTTTTCAATTCTTTCCTGAAAATATCTGTTGGTAATTGTTACTGAATCAGGGTATTGAAAGTATTCGATAACTTTATTATCAAGTGCAACAATAGTGACCATTGGTTTTCCTAAATCATTATTTTCCAAAAGCACCACTTCTTCATGGTCGAGCCAAAATGCATCTTCTACTCTGCTACTGGGACCTCTGAATGCAATACGAGTTACGGTGCTATCGCCGATATTTACTAAATTAATTTCTTGATCAGGTGAATAGCCGATTTCCGGCTCAGATACATTTAAATCAATAACAAACCATAAATAACTGTCAATATCAAGATAGCGGCTACTATCCGGAGAGAAAATTAAAAGTGGTTGATAGTAATCTTTAAATTCAGGATGCCAATAAGGGTAAACGCTGCCGGGCATAAATGACAAAGAATCAATTGTTGAAGTTTCAAAGTGGCTCCATTTAAAATTGGGGTCAAATTGTTGATAAAAATTTTGCCATTTTTCAAAATTTTCATTTTCCGTTATTTCAGTCCGCTGTGTCGGCAGATTTTTTAAAGTGCTCTCTTTCCCCTTTTGGTTACAAGCTGAAAAGGAAATTAATAGCATACTAAGTATTAAATGCTTTCTATTCATCTCTTTATGATTTTATGCTAATTTACAAGTTACTGAACAATTCCAATTAAATTTGGGCATAAGATTACCTAACTTGAGGAAATAAATAAAAATGCAGGATTATTTACAAATGGCCAAAAAAATTGGCACTAGAATTTCAGAAGCTTTAGTAGCTCATTTGGCAAAAAGCGGCTACAAAGGTATTGTGAGCGACGATAATCAGAATAGCAAAGCAACACACCATGCTGACAAAATAGCATCAAAAGCTATTTTAGAAATATTGCAAAATATTCCATGTCGCCTTTTTATGGAATCTTTTGAACACAAAAATAGCTACAACCCCAAGTTTTCCGTGTTTATAGATCCTGTGGATGGTTCTATAAACTGGGATAGAGGAATTGGAGACCCGGCAGTTTGTATTGCAATAACCAAGCAGCTAGCGGAAGTAAAATATAAAGATATTGAGTTTGTTTATGTGCAAGGATTACGCAGCGGCGACATTTATTTTTATGCTAATGGACAAGCATGGTACCAGAATAGGTTGACAGGAAAAATTTGGCCAATGAAATCCAACCAATCTATTGCATTGAGCGATGCTATGGGTTATCTCAAAACCGGATATGGAGGAGCACGTAAACAGTTGGATAAAACTTTGCCACTTTTTTATAAATGTAAAGATATACGGGCCATTGACAATAGCGCCATGGAGCTGGCCGAATTGAGTCGTGGAGCTACAAATTTTATCGTAGATGCCCGTGACTTATCCGATGGTTACAATCTATTGGCTTATCCAATGATCAAGCATTGTGGAGGTAAAATTACCAATTTGAAAGGTCATGATATAGGTGAGCTGGAGCTAAATCCAAGTCAAATAATTAATTTTATAGCTGCCAGTGATCAGAAGTTACATGATCATATTTTACAATTGATAAAATAAAAAAGGCTGGAATACTATCCCAACCTTTTATTTTTTATCCACACACCTTCATATTTTTAGTCCTAGTTAAAACGGACATTGCACTTGTCTTTTATTTCTTGATAAGCTTTCACGTCACCTAATTCACCAGCCTTGCTCAAATCTAGGCAACCGTTCTCTAATTGTCCATGCTCTATTCTTAGTATTCCTCGCAAAAAATAGGCATCCACATTTTTGGGGTTGATTTCTAATATTTTTGTACAATCGTTAATAGCATCTGAGTATGCTTCTAATTGCTGTTTGGCTTGTCCTCTTTTAAAATAAGCTTCAACATGATATTCATTTAAATTAATGGTTTGGGAATAATCCGAAATAGCTCCATAATAATCTTGCAATACAAATTTGATATTGCCTCTTTCAAAATAAGCCTCAAATAAATCAGGTTTCAAATCAATGGCCCGATTAAAATCTTGCATGGCTCCATGTTGATCTTCATAGATCTTTTTTATAGAACCTCTCATGTAAAAAGCCTTATAATTAGAAGAGTCTAGCTCGATGGCTTTATTGAAGTTTATTAATGCATCAATATAATTTTGCTTCTCGAATAAATTAATTCCTTCTTCGGTATAAGCTTGAGAATTAGAATTATTCCAGTAGGGCAAGAAAGCCATTAGTATAATTATCAATATTTTCATAGCGTTATTTGCATTTCAATTCTATCCATTTACTGGATTAGAAATTTAACTTCAATATTAAAAAAATGATAGGTCAATTCTATAAGAATAAAAGCAAATAAGACACTTGTGTAATAAATGAGTAGACAAAAAGCGTGTGAGTGCTGAAATAAATTATGCTGGCAATTGTAATTAATTGATTTTAACAAAATTACAGTTGCCAGCGCTAATTTTATTTGTTTTTTAGTTGAAAAAATGATGTAATGTTTATTGAAAAATTAAAAAGATCAGACATCATATGCCAATACCGGAGCTAGCCATCTTTCTATTTCTTCTATGGTCATTCCCTTCCGTTTTGCATAGTCTTCCACTTGGTCTTTTTCAATTTTCCCCAAACCAAAATACTTAGAATCAGGATGAGCAAAATACCAACCGCTTACTGAAGATGCGGGATACATGGCAAAACTTTCCGTTAGCTTTATGCCGGTGTTTTTTTCCACATCCAGTACCTCCCATAAGGTTTTCTTTTCCAGGTGATCAGGACAAGCCGGGTATCCCGGCGCCGGGCGAATTCCTTGATATCGCTCTCTGATCAGATCATCATTTTGAAATTTCTCATCAGATACATAACCCCAATATTCCTTGCGCACTTTGGCATGCATAAGCTCTGCAAAAGCTTCGGCCAGCCTGTCAGCAAGTGCTTTCACCAATATGCTATTGTAGTCATCCAGGTCTTTTTCGTAAGCTTCAGTGATTTTTTCAATGCCTATACCGGTAGTTACCGCGAAGCCTCCAATATAATCTTGTTTGCCAGTGCTTTCAGGGGCTATAAAATCCGAAAGTGCTAGATTGGGTACTGAAGCGGATCGTTTACTTTGCTGGCGAAGGAAATGTAACTTGGCTAAATTCTTCGATTTGTCAATTTCTAATTTGCCATTGTTAGAAAAACTGTATAAATCCACATCGTCTTCCCCAACTGCATTGGCCGGGAAAATTCCCATTACTGCGTTGGCTTGTAATAGTTTTTCAGTCACTATCTTGTCCAACATTACCTGGGCATCAGCAAATAATTTTTTTGCTTCTTCTCCTTTTTGAGGATCTTCGAAGATTTTCGGATATTTACCTTTTAACTGCCAAGTCTGGAAAAACGGTGTCCAGTCTATATATTCTCTGATTTCCTCTAGCGGATAGTTTTCAAATGTTTTTGTGCCTAAAAAGTTAGGTTTGGCCACTACTGTTTTTTCCCAATCAGTGCTAAATTTATTTTTCCTTGCTTCTGACAAACTAACATAGTTTTTAGTAGTTTGTCGTTTTGCATGGCCTTCTCGAAGACCTACATATTCTTCTTTCACCTTTTCTTTGTAGGTGCTTCCTTCTTGAATTAACTGGCTAGCCACAGGTACACTTTTAGAAGCATCGAGTACATGAACCACCGCATTACTATAATTGGGGTCAATTTTTACTGCTGTATGAATACGACTGGTAGTTGCACCACCGATCAACAGGGGAGTTTTCATGCCTCTTCTTTCCATTTCTTTGGCAATAAATACCATTTCATCCAAAGAAGGAGTGATCAAACCACTTAACCCTATGATGTCAACTTCTTCTTTTTCTGCAGTACTTAATATTTTTTCCATAGGTTGCATTACGCCCAAATCAATAATTTCATAATTATTACAGGCTAAAACTACTCCTACTATATTTTTTCCAATATCATGTACGTCACCTTTCACTGTAGCTAGCAATATTTTACCAGCATTGGAAGATTTATTATTATTTCTCTTTTTTTCTTCTTCAATATAAGGAATAAGATGAGCAACCGCTTTTTTCATTACCCTGGCACTTTTTACCACCTGAGGCAAAAACATTTTACCAGCACCAAACAAATCACCAACTATATTCATTCCATCCATTAATGGCCCCTCAATTACTTCAAGAGGGCTTTCCTTTTGTAGTCTGATTTCTTCGGTATCTTCAATAATAAAATCGACAATACCTTTTACCAGTGCATGTGATAATCGCTTTTCTACTGGCTCTTCTCGCCAGCTCATATCTTTTACTTTTTGTTTGCCATCTCCCTTTACTTGCTCAGCATACTCGAGTAATTTTTCAGTAGCATCATCTCTACGATTTAGTAATACATCTTCTACTTTTTCTAAAAGTACTTTGGGGATTTCTTCATAAACCTCAATCATACCGGCATTTACAATACCCATGTCGAGACCCGCTTTAATGGCATGGTACAAAAATGCTGAGTGCATCGCTTCCCGTACTATATTGTTGCCTCGGAAGGAAAAAGAAATATTGCTAACACCACCGCTTACCTTGGCATAAGGCAGGTTTTCTTTTATCCATCGGGTAGCGTTTATAAAGTCAACCGCGTAGTTGTTGTGTTCATCTATTCCGGTAGCTACTGTTAAAATATTGGGGTCGAATATGATATCCTGTGCTGGAAAGCCCACTTCATTTACCAAAATGTCATAAGTACGCTTACATATCTCAATGCGCCGTTCATAAGAATCGGCTTGTCCATTTTCATCAAAAGCCATTACGATTACGGCAGCGCCATATCGTCTTACCAGCCTGGCATTTGCTTTAAATGCTTCCTCACCTTCTTTCAATGAAATTGAATTGACAATACCTTTGCCCTGGATGCATTTCAAGCCTGCTTCTATTACCGTCCATTTTGAGGAGTCTACCACGATTGGAAGCTTGGAAATATCAGGTTCTGAAGCAATTAGGTTTAAAAATTTAACCATTACTTCTTCAGACTCAAGCATACCTTCATCCATATTTACGTCAATAACCTGGGCGCCTCCTTCTACTTGATCTTTTGCTACTTCAAGTGCTTCATCATACAGCTCTTCTTTAATTAGCCTGGCAAATTTCTTTGATCCCGTAACATTGGTTCGCTCTCCAATATTTACAAAATTGGTTTCAGGCTTTATTGTCAAGGGCTCTAAACCACTCAATTTCATTAGCATTTCACCTTCTGGAATTGGTCGAGGACCATATTGTCTCACTCTTTCGGCAATGGCCGAGATGTGTTGTGGTGTAGTACCACAACATCCTCCTACAATATTTACCAGCCCGTCTTTGGCAAATCCTTCTAAAATATCAGCCATTTCTTTTGCTGATTGGTCGTATTCGCCAAATTCGTTTGGTAATCCAGCATTTGGGTGAGCACTTACCGGTATATCAGCAATACGTCCCAGCTCTTGTACATATGGCCTCAACAGATCTGCACCAAGAGCACAATTAAGGCCTACACTTAGCAAATCGGCATGCATGATGGAGTGCCAGAATGCTTCCGCAGTTTGTCCACTCAAAGTTCGACCACTGGCATCAGTAATAGTACCTGACACCATTACCGGAATTTTAGCGCCTGTGGTACCTAAAAAAGGTAAATTCTTAACAGCGGGTAAAGGTTCTTGATTAAGTTTCGTGTCTTCAAAATACTTGTCTATAGCAAATAAAGCAGCTTTACAATTAAGCGTGTCAAAAACTGTTTCAACCAATAATATATCCGCTCCACCTTCTACCAGGCCTCTGGTTTGCTCGTAATAGGCATCTACCAATTCATCGAAACTTATAGCCCTGTATCCGGGCTTGTTTACATCGGGTGAAAGGGAGGCGGTTTTGTTAGTGGGACCCAAAGAACCAGCAACATATTTTGGCTGATCCGGATTTTGTTGATTAAATTCGGTGGTAACTTCTTTTGCTATCCTTGCAGAATGATAATTAAGCTCGTAGGTAAATTCTTCTAAGCCATAATCTGCTTGAGCAATGCGAGTGCCGCTAAATGTGTTAGTTTCTAATATATCAGACCCTGCTTCCAGATAAGACTTGTGTATTGTTTTTATTATATCTGGTCTGGTAAGTGACAAAAGGTCGTTATTGCCTTTCAGGTCAGAATCATGATCTTTTAAAATATCGCCACGGAAATCTTCCTCCTCCAGTTTATACTCTTGAATCATGGTACCCATGGCACCATCAAGTATTAAAATCTTTTCTTTAAGTGTTTCCCTGATATTTCTTAATTCCATAAAAATTTTAGCTTTTAATTAGTAAAAACACTGCAAAGTAAGCTAATAATTAAGCAAAATGGAAGTTTTGGAGCGCTTTAATAACTTTTAAATAAAGTTATTGATTATCTTGATTGTTTTGCTCATTAATTCGATAGATTATTGTGAAGCCTGCTGCGGCGCTAGGGCGCCATTCGTTACCATCATTTATAATAAAAGCATTAAAAAAGCTAAAATTGTCAATTATTTCAGCACCGCGTAATAAATCTGGTAAATTATTGCTAACTTTAACGTAACGGACGCCCAAACCTAAAAAGCCATCTAAGTGAAACCTATTACTAAGAGGTATTTCCCAGCCAATTTTTACATGACCACCATAAACTTCTTTAGTAAGACCAAATTCTTTTGACTGATAAAAATCGGTGCCGGGTAGGTTGGATACGTTTATTGCAAATATTCGTTCACGTTCATACTTGATATAGTTTTGCAGGTATTCCAAGGAAAGATAAAAGGCAGTATTTCCTCCGGTTTGCAAGTACTTCTTAATTTCTTGCCTGAATTTAAAACCTCTGATATTCATAAAGTTAGGATTGTCCTGATTATAACTGGACATGTTTAAAGAGCCAGGAAATACCAATCCAAATTCATGTTGAAAATGTATTGACGGAGATACCGGGTATTGAATGCCCAATTGTAACGCTGGAACAGTGCTTGCTAAATTCATTGGAGCAAAGCGGATGCCCGAACCATAAGTGGTTACAAGTGACTTGATTTTGTAAGGCTCAGTATTTTCTTCTTTATTTTCATTTCTGTTTTGGGCAATCAATGATATAGAAAATATAAGGCAGAAAAAAAGAAAGCTAATTCTGTACATTGATCGTAGATAATAACTTTAAATTAAATGGATCGGAATAATCGTATTGTGCAAAACCATCTTTACCTATTACCATTAGCAGGTTTTGCTCTCGCACGGGAATCACATCGAAACCTTGTACATCCAGGGCGGTATCTAATGTCACTAATTGGTGAGGATCGCGCGCGTTGTAGACTTTCATGCCTAGTTCACCTTCGGTTACAAATAGAAGTGTATCGACAATGCCTAAACCGTAAGGCCCCGCCATATTGTATGACGCTAACAGCTTAGGAGAATAGGGATCAGAAATATCGATAATGTCCAAAACATCTGTTCCTCCACCGCAAGTGTTGCCCGATCTAAGAGTAACATAAGCAGTATTGCCATTAACTACCACGGGGTCGCACGAAGTTACATGTCGATAAGTAGACATCTTGATTGGATTACCAGGTTGGCTTATATCAAAAATATGCATGCCATCGCGGGCTCCAACAAACAACTTGTCTTGATAAGGGAAAATGGTTTCAATTCCGCGTTCAATATTAACTACTGGTTTAGCAATTATATCATTTTTGTCAGCTATGCTAAAGGGCTTGAGGCTCCTGTCGTCTACTATGTAAAGATAATTATCAACTATTGTAAACCTGGCCATTGATCCACCTTGTCCGGTAGTAGGGCCAATACTTGCCATTTCTGAATCGCTGCTGCAATTGGTCAGCGTAAAAAATATAAGCAAAATAAAAAAAGGTTTGTATAAATATTTTGTCATCATCTTTGGCATTTAGGGTCTACTAATACAGCTTGTTCCCATCCTACTATTGTGCCTTTGCTCGGATCAGGGCATTCAAAATATACACCTTGCTCCGGCGGATACAAACTCTGGCTTGGGATTACATCATTTATTCGTTCAAGTAGTTTTATATTATTCGGATCAAAAATATCTATGCTAATCAAATCGCTGATGTTGTCTGCGTATAATACATTGTTACGAATGGCAATATCCACGTTGCCTTTAATTTTAATAAAGCCAATGTTTTGAGGGTTTTTAGGATCGGTATTATCATACAAATGAACCCCTTCAAATCGTTCATTTATAAAAATAAACTTATTGTAATAATAGATTTTACCGGGATTTTTCAAGGCTCGTGGTTCCTTAATTAAAACTTCATAATCCCCTTCGTTAGCATAAATAGGTTTAAATCCCAGTATTTCTCCATCTTCGAAGTAAACTTCTTCCCTGGGAAAGCAGCCCAACATGAATAGGATAGGTAGACAATAAAAAAATATTTTTCGCATATATTAAACTTTACGGTTATTTAATTATTGACACGCAAATAAATATTTAGGTTGTAAAAATAAAATGTTTTTACTTTTGCAAAATAAAACTAATATTCGCAGCATGAAAAATATACTAAAGCTGGAAGAGTTGGCTCAATTCGGATTGGGTATTTACTTGTTTTATTTATTGTCTTTTGACTGGTATTGGTTTCCAATACTCCTGCTATTGCCTGACATTGGTATGGTTGGTTATCTTTTCAATACACAGGTAGGATCAGTAATCTACAACCTATTTCATCATAAAGGAATAGCAATCATAATTTATTTAGCAGGAGTATTGCTTCGCCTGCCCTTGCTTATGTTGGCGGGAGTAATTTTATTTGCACATTCGGCCATGGATCGTATCTTTGGTTTTGGACTCAAGTATCCTGATCATTTTAAACATACCCACTTAGGCACTATGCCCTTAATTGAAACCTGATGGAACTAGCATTTATTGATTATGTAATAATTTCAGGCTTTGTTTTGCTTAGCTTAGTGATAGGCCTCAATTTTCGCAAAGAAGGAGGTAAAAATATTGAAAGCTTCTTTTTAGGAGGGCGTAACTTGCCCTGGTGGATTGCCGGTACTTCTATGGTAGCAACTACGTTTGCTGCTGATACACCGCTACTTATTACAGAATTAGTGGCAAAAAATGGCGTAAGTGGCAACTGGATATGGTGGAATGGATTGATAGGTGGAATGCTGGCAGTTTTTTTCTTTTCCAAGTATTGGCGAAAATCGAATATCGTAACAGATGTAGAGCTGGTAGAGCTGAGATATTCTGGTAAGCCTGCGGCATTTTTAAGAGGCTTTAAAGCAATTTATTTGGGCGTTTTTATGAATAGTGTGATCATTGCCTGGGTAAATTTGGCTTTAGCGGCATTGTTAAAAGTATTTTTCCACATACCCGACAGTCAGATTATCTTTTATATTGCTTTGGCTATGCTTATTGTAGTGGCTTATTCAAGCTTATCAGGTTTATTGGGGGTGGCTGTTACTGATTTTGTGCAATTTATTATTGCCATGACGGGCTGTATTGTGTTGGCCGTGTTGGTTTTGCAGTCACCAATGATTGGTGGTATTGATGGATTAAAACAGAAGCTTCCTGCAGAAACGTTTAATTTATTTCCAAAAATTTCTTTTTCCGGTAATATTATTGAGGATGCAAAGTATTTAACCATTGGAGTAGCTACTTTTTTTGCCTTTGTTGGTGTACAATGGTGGGCCAGCTGGTACCCCGGAGCCGAGCCAGGTGGAGGTGGTTATGTGGCCCAACGGATGATGAGTGCAAAAAACGAAAAGCATGCCATTTATGCTACTTTGTTTTTTCAAATTACTCACTATGCACTTAGGCCATGGCCCTGGATTGTGGTTGGTTTGGCTGCCATATTTTTATATCCTGAGCTGGGAGTAGAAGATAAGCGACTTGGATATGCCATGGCAATGCGGGATTTTTTGCCCAATGGGCTTAAAGGTTTGTTATTGGTGGCGTTTTTTGCAGCTTACATGAGCACCATTTCTACTCAGCTAAACTGGGGAACCAGTTACTTAATCAACGACTTTTACAAAAGATTTATCAATAACAAAGCCAGTGATAAGCAATATGTGCTTTTCAGCAGGATCGCGACTATTATTTTAATGTTTGTGGCTCTGTTAGTCACCTCTACCATAGATACTTTGGAGCAAGCATTTAAATTTATGATTGAAGCAGGCGCTGGATTAGGAGCGGTTTTGATATTGCGCTGGTATTGGTGGCGAATCAATGCCTGGAGTGAAATTTCGGCCACGATAGCCCCGTTTTTAGGTTTTGCTTATACTCGCGTGGTCGGAATTGAGTTTCCTAATAGTTTATTCATCACTGTTGGTTTTACTACTGTAGTTTGGCTGGCGATTACTTTTGCCACCAGACCTACCAAGCATAAAGTTTTACAGGAGTTTTACAATCGTATAAAACCGATGGGAGCTTGGAAACCTTTTACTCCTAAACACCTACTTGCTAAAAATCGGCGCAACTTGTTTTTTCTTTTCATATGCTGGATTTCAGCTGTTTTTATGGCGTATTCAACTTTGTTCTTTATAGGCAGTTTGATCTTTAATAACTATTTTGAAGTAGCAATATATGGATTTATAGCAGTAATTTCGTTATTGGTTTTAATTATTTTTTCAAGAAAAGTAAAAATATTTGCTGATTAATGAAACTTTTGAATAATCATAATTTAAAGCCATTTAATACTTTTGGAATAGAGGCATATGCAAAGTATTTTGCTGAGGTTTTTTCAGTTGAGGATTTACAACAGTTGCTAAAAGGGGCTATTGTAAAAAATAATCCTTTACTGGTGTTAGGAGGAGGCAGCAATATTTTGTTCCGGGGCAATTTTGATGGTATAGTTATCAAAAACAGCATAAAAGGCTACGAAGTTTTAGAAAAGGCTAAAAATTATATCTCGATAAAAGTGGGAGGAGGAGAAGATTGGCATCAGCTGGTATTACGCACCATAGAAGAAGATTTGGGTGGCCTGGAAAATTTAAGTTTGATACCAGGTACGGTAGGTGCCTCACCCATGCAAAATATTGGCGCGTATGGTGTTGAGATAAAAGATGTGTTTGAGCAACTGGAGGCTGTGAAAATTGAAGATGGCACATTGCATATATTTAAATATCCAGATTGTGAATTTGATTACCGTAGCAGCATATTTAAAACCAGCCTTAAAAATCAATTTATTATTTCTTCCGTTACTTTTAGGCTCACCAATAAACTGCACGCTATTAAAAAGGACTATGGAGCTATTAAAAAAACATTAGAAAGTAGAAATATTGCCGAGCCAACAATAAAAGATATAAGTAATGCCGTGGTGGCAATTAGGCAAAGCAAGTTGCCAGACCCTGCTAAAATCGGCAATTCAGGCAGTTTTTTTAAAAACCCTTTAATTTCTGCCGCGGCATTTGACCAACTTCAAATGCAATATAAAGATATGCCTGGATACAAGGTTAATCAAGACCAGGTAAAAATACCTGCCGCCTGGTTGATTGAGCAATGTGGTTGGAAGGGGCATACACATAATAACCATGGCGTTCATAAAAATCATGCTTTAGTGTTAGTTAATTATGGAGGTGCCAGTGGAAAAGACATATGGAATTTGGCTAAAGCCATTCAACAATCCGTATCAGAAAAGTTTGGAATCGAAATCCATCCGGAAGTAAATCTTGTTGGTTAATCTATAATTTTTGTGTACTGCCTGATTTGTTTTTTAAAAATAATCTTTACACTAAGACTTAATTAATTATGCTTGATTTAACTTTTAGCAAACCCCAATTACTGTCTGGGATGAAACTCCCTGATCACCTGCCTTAGATAATCCCTATCTAGGTGAGTGTAGATTTCCGTGGTCGTAATTGACTCGTGCCCCAGCATTTCCTGCACTGCGCGCAAGTCAGCACCACCTTCTATTAAATGAGTAGCAAATGAATGCCTGAATGTATGCGGACTTACCTGCTTCTTAATACCTGCTGCTATAGCTAGATTTTTAATAATAGTGAAAACCATCACCCGAGATAGCTGGGCACCCCTTCGATTGAGAAAAACAAAATTTTCATGCCCCTTTTTTGGCTGTAGCTTGTTTCGAAAATCCTTGAGGTAAATATTGATAAACTTAAGTGCTGACTTTCCAACAGGAACCAGCCGTTCTTTACTTCCTTTTCCAACTATTCTTAAAAAACCGATGTCGTGGTAAATGTTTGTAACACGAAGAGTGATAAGTTCTGAAACCCTAAGGCCCGAACTGTAAAGCGTTTCTAACATGGCTCGGTTGCGATGACCTTCCGGTTTACTTAAATCTATATTTTCAAATAATTTTTCAATTTCATGATAGTCAAGCACAGAAGGCAATTTTCTGCCGACCTTTGGCGCCTCCAGTAGTTCAGCGGGGTCTTCGGTAATAATTTCGTCATTGAGCAAATATTGAAAAAATGCTTTTAAGCCGCTTAGGATTCTCGCCTGGCTGTAAGCAGTCATGCCAAGCTCAGCTATATATTCTAAAAAATCCCGTAAGTGAATGGCTTCCACGTCTTTTACTGAAATTTCAATTCTACCTAGCATAAGAAATTGGTATAGCTTTTCTACATCACGCCGGTATGCCTCTATGGAGTTTTCTGCCAAAGAACGCTCTAGCTTTAGATAATTTTCAAATTGCCTAATGTGTAAATCCCAATTCATTTTTTAGTTTTACTGCCAACAAATTTGTTTTTAATTGCTTACTTTGTCAACTTATTTGCTAAAGTTATAAATATTAACTGATATGAAAATAATTATAATTAATGGACCTAACCTTAACTTGTTGGGGGTAAGAGAAAAAAGCATTTATGGTGATAATACTTTTGAAAGCTTTTTTAATGAATTATCAAAGCTATTTCCACAATCAGATTTGAGTTATTATCAGTCGAATGTAGAAGGGGAGCTTATCAATAAACTTCATGAGGTAGGGTTTTCCTACGATGGCATTATTTTAAATGCGGGAGGTTATACACATACTTCGGTAGCCTTATCTGATGCCGTTGCAGCTATTAAGTCACCAGTGTTTGAAGTGCATATTTCCAATATCTACGCTCGAGAAGACTATAGAAATAAAAGCTTTTTGAGCAAAAATTGTGTGGGAATTTTATCAGGCATAGGTTTGCAAGGATATACTTTAGCTTTAAAATATTTTTTAGAATTAGAGGCTTAGGCAAATGAATAATTTTTATCCCGGTCCGTCCAAAGTTTATGAGACAGTTCCCAGGCTAGTCAAAAAAGCTTATCATAAAGGTATTTTGAGTGTAAATCATCGTAGTCCTACATTTCAAAAAATTTACGAGAAGGCTGTTGTCTTATTAAAAGAAAAACTAAAAATACCTGCCGATTATGAGATTTATTTTACTTCATCTGCTACCGAATGTTGGGAAATAATTGCACAATCGCTAATTAAAGAAAGTAGTATACATCTTTTCAATGGTGCTTTCGGAGAAAAGTGGTTTAATTATACTCACAAATTGAGAAGTGGAGCCATTGCCTCAAATTTTGAGATAGACGCAGAACCTGTAGCACAACCTTTCAAGCAAGATACGATTTGCCTCACAATTAATGAAACAAGCAATGGCACCAGAGTTCCATTACCCTGCTTGTCAGCTATTAGAGCAGCCAATCCTGATTCTCTTTTAGCGATAGATGCTACTTCGTCTATGGGAGGGCAATATATTCCTTTTGAAAAAACCGACATATGTTATGCTTCCGTACAGAAATGTTTTGGTTTGCCAGCGGGCTTAGCCATCATGGTATGTTCTCCTAAAGCAATTGCTCGTGCAGAGGAGATAGGAGAGAGGTTACATTACAACAGTTTACTTTTTGTAAGGGAAAATGCATTGAAGTACCAAACACATTATACACCTAATGTGCTTAATATATATTTGCTAATGGCTACCCTGAAAAAAAATACAGGCATTGAAAAGATTGATATATTAATTCAACAACGGTATGAGTCGTGGCTTGCTTTTTTTAGTGGGTACAATCAATTGCAGATGCTTAGTGGTAATACAAGTGTGCAATCGCGCACCGTGCTTGCTATTAAAGCAGAAGCGGCTATTGTGAATAATTTAAAGAAAAAAGCGAGCAGTAAAGAAATAGTATTGGGGAATGGTTATGGCAAATGGAAAGAAGATACTTTTAGAATCGCCAATTTTCCGGCAATAAAAGAAAAAGAAATAAAAAATCTTCAAAAATTTTTAAAGTCATTTTTTAAATAACATGTTCAATTTTAAAGAAATAATATCAGTTACCCTAATTCTGTTTTCTGTTATAGATATTCTGGGTTCTATTCCGGTAGTAATCGACTTACGTAAAAAATCGGGTCATATTCAATCAGAAAAAGCTACAATAGTAGCCGGCGTAATCATGTTTGCCTTTTTATTTTTAGGCAATTCAATACTTAAATTATTTGGGATCGATGTGGAATCTTTTGCTATTGCAGGAGCCATTATCATCTTTTTTATTGGTATGGAAATGGTGCTTGGCGTTGAATTTTTCAAAAGTGACCCTGAAGAAACCAAGAGTGCCTCGATTGTGCCTTTGGCTTTTCCTTTAATCGCAGGAGCAGGTACTATGACTACCATTATTACTTTAAAGGCTGCTTACGAAACGGTTAATATCATCATTGGTATTATCCTCAATTTGATATTTGTTTTTATTGTATTAAAAAGCGCTAACTGGCTTGAGCGAAAGCTAGGAGCAGCAGGGTTTAATATTTTACGAAAAGTATTTGGCATCATTTTACTTTCAATTGCAATTAAATTATTAAAAGATAATATACATTTCTGATGATAGAAATTTTTACAGATGGTGCTTCCAGTGGCAATCCCGGGCCGGGCGGTTATGGAGTAGTGTTGAAGTATAAGCAGCACCGTAAAGAATTAAGCGAGGGGTTTCGCCGAACTACTAACAACAGGATGGAGCTACTGGCGGTAATTAAAGGATTAGAAGCTATTAAAGGAGAAGGCAAAGATGTTTTAATTTATTCTGATTCGCAGTATGTGGTAAAAGCAATCAATAAAGGCTGGATATGGGGGTGGGTCAAGAAAAATTTTAAAGGCAAGAAGAACGAGGATTTATGGCGGCAATTCATAAAATTGTACAATAAGCATAATGTAAAATTTAAGTGGCTGAAAGGACATGCCGGACATGTAGAAAATGAACGTTGTGATCAGCTGGCAGTAGCATGCTCTCAAGGTGGAAAGCTTTTAATTGATCTGGGATATGAAAACTCTGGTTCTGTTTAAACAACCTGTGCCATGTACCTGTTAGACCATAAAAAGGAAATTTTATGGTTAATCAAGAAGATCAAGTACATTTAAATAATATTATCAACTCCATAGCAGAAATAGACGGCTATACCATGAACCTTGATTATAATCAATTTATGAAAGAGGAGCAGATTCAAGGCAATGTAGC
This sequence comes from uncultured Roseivirgaceae bacterium, assembly GCA_964592475.1. Lineage (GTDB taxonomy): Bacteria > Bacteroidota > Bacteroidia > Cytophagales > Cyclobacteriaceae > CAZQEZ01. The sequence goes on along the minus strand of CAZQEZ010000044.1, from coordinate 8,964 downwards.
TAGAAATCTACAAATGATTGGTACAGCAGCAGGTTTGCTAAGTGATGAAGTAAAAGATCGATATGCCTATGTGGATTTCAATACATTGCTAAGTTTAAAAAATGCTGCCTATAACGTTGAATATGAGCAAGGGACAGGTTTAATTTGGCAAATCGCAACTGAAGATCTCCCTCGTCTTAAAGATGATATATTGACTGCAACTGAAGAAATAAACAGAAATGAAGACTTATCAGAATAAAAATTATTTCTATTTAATGATTAAATTTGCAGTATGTTCAATCAATTATTTTTAATATGAAAAAATTTCAGGTAACAATTTTAGTTTTTATTTTATCAGTTGCTTTTCACCAGCAGACGCGCGCACAATATTATAGCACTTCACTCGGATTGAAGTTTGGTGGTTACAATGGAATATCGGCTAAGCATTTTGTCAATGATGTTAATGCTTTGGAAGGTTTATTGTCATTTGGCTACGGAGGTTTTGCCATCACAGGTTTATATGAATGGAACTGGGTAGCTTTTGATACCGATGGCTTGGGCTGGTATATAGGCGGTGGTGCTCACGTAGGTGTTTGGGATAATAGGCCTTATCGCAACGATGTATTTGTTGAGGACGATGGCGGAGCATTTATAGGTTTAGACTTCATTATTGGATTAGAGTACACTTTTGAAGAGATTCCGTTAAATCTGGCCTTAGACTGGAAGCCAGCTTTTGATATCATTGGTGACCAGGGTTTTTGGCCAAGTGATGTTGCTCTTGGTATTAGATATGCATTTAAATAATTAAAAAAGTGTCGTAAAGACACTTTTTTGCTTTTCGATTAACTTTGTCCGTTATCATGGGCAGAAATTATTTTCAATTCAAGCAATTTACCATTAATCAGGAATCAGCTGCTATGAAAGTTTGCACAGATTCCTGTTTGTTTGGTGCGCTAGCTACCCACACTTGTCCTTCCAAAATTTTAGATATAGGAGCGGGTACTGCATTATTATCATTAATGCTGGCTCAAAAATATCCTGAAGCAACTTTTATTGCATTAGAGCCTCATCAAGATTCTTTTGATCAAGCCAGGAAAAATATCGAACAATCTCCCTGGTCTCACAATATACAAATAAAGCAAGTACGACTTCAGGATTTTGTATTTTCATTTCAAGATAGGTTTGACCTTGTTATTTGCAATCCTCCATTTTATCCTGGCCAGCAAAAAAATCCTCAATTAAACAAGGCTGCTCATAGTTTTAGCCTTCCTATGTCTGAAATCATAAAAGCCTCTAAACGATTACTTACCAATACTGGCCTTATTTATTTGCTCTATCCACCGGCTCAATCAGCAAAGCTAATAGAGATGGCACGAGCGGCAGATTTGCATATTGCAAAAAAATTGTACATAAAAAACACGCAATTGGAAAGTTGTTTTCGAGTAGTAGTTGCATTGAGTAAAGAAAAAGCGAATACAACCGAGGAAACAATAACAATACGCGAAAATGCAAACTACACTCATGAATTCATTAATTTGATGAAAGATTATTATCTCTTTCTATAGTTTTTACACTTTAATTAACAATACGTTCCATAAGCCTACTTATTAAAAATATCATTTTCAGTAACTTATGTATTATTTATCTTAGCATTTGGTTTTAATCTTCCTCATTTTCAAGCTATTGGTGTGATTTATTTTCTTATAAGTCTTATGTAATAAAAGCTTATTATTTTTTATTGTTTCACAACGCTATCCATGATATCTTTCGAAAAATTTTAGAAGAGCAATTAATAAAAAGTTGAATTTATAGATGATACTATTTTGTAACTTACTGTTTTACAGTAGTTTATAAATAATTAAGGTTTGTTTATTGATTAAAATATAAACGGGTTGATTAGTAATTTTCTGTAAGAAATTAAAAATAAATCACCCTTTAAAATATGCAGGGAGAAATTGAAATATCGGAATTAAGAAAATTGACTGAAATAGTCAAAGAACACCGGGGGTATGATTTCACCAATTATGCCATGTCTTCTTTTAAAAGAAGGATACTTCGTGTACTTGAACTGGGAAAGTTTTCTTCTGTTGAGCAATTGATTCGAAAATTGAAAGAAGAAGACGGATATATCAATGAATTTCTTGAGGAAATCACAGTCAATGTAACTGAAATGTTTCGTGACCCATCATTTTGGCGAGTGGTAAGGGATCATATCGTTCCTAATATTTTACTTAATCATAGTACTATTTCTATCTGGCATGCAGGATGTTCATCAGGCGAAGAAGTGTTTTCAATGGCTATACTACTAAAAGAAATGGGCATATTGCATAAGGCAAAAATTATTGCTTCAGACCTGGATCGAACCATTTTGGATAAAGCCAAAAAAGGTGAGTATGCCTTAAAAAATATGGATATCAATCAGAAAAATTATATCCGCTTTCAGGGTATAGCCAATTTGTCTGATTACTATACAGTATCTAACGGTAAGGTGATAATGGATAAAAGCTTAATTGAACAGGTTTCTTTCCGTGAACACGATTTAGTAAGAGGAATGGTGTTTAATAAGTTTGATATTGTGCTTTGCCGCAATGTGATGATTTATTTCAATCAAACATTACAAAATGAGGTATTAAAAAAATTGCATGAAAGCTTATTTAAATACGGGTATTTGACTATTGGTTCGAAGGAATCACTTATATGGTGCGATATTGCTAATAAATTTATTGTAGTAAATAACGAAGAAAAGATTTATAAAAAAATAAGGGAATAGTACACTGAACCACAATGAGCAGATTTAAATACGATATAGCCTTTAAAGCCGTGGTAATTGGTGGATCAGCAGGAAGCTTCCAGGGTATAACCCGGATTTTGTCTGAAATTCCCAATGACTTTGAAATACCTATTATTATGTGTTTGCACCGTTTGAAGCACGTAAGAAATGGATTTGTAGAAGCGCTATCGCTTAAGAGTATTAGGCCGGTAGTAGAACCTTATGATAAAGAACCTTTAAAAAAGAATAAAATATATTTGGCACCATCTAATTACCATATGTCCATTGAACTTGGTAATACATTTAGCATGTCTACCGAAGATATGATCAATAATAGTAGACCGGCAATTGATGTAACCTTGAGCACCGCAGCATATGTGTATAAAAATAAGTGTGTAGGCATATTGCTTTCTGGGGCTAATAAAGATGGAGCACAGGGCATGAAGAGGATTAAAGACAGGGGAGGAGTTACCATTATTCAAGACCCTGCCGAATGTATGATAGCTACCATGCCGGAGTCGGCAAAAGCTATAACTGAAATAGATCATGTGCTGGATGTGCAAAATATCATTTCTTATTTAAAAGGTTTGAATAAATATTTAAAAGAAATAAAAGTATGAAGCAGATAATCAATAGGTTAAGTTTGATTTTTGTCTTTTTGTTTGTAGCGGCTATGGTTTTTGTAACCTACTATTTGTATATATTTCCTGATCAAATTAACAAGAGAAGCATTTTGGTTGATCAAGAGGCAATAAAAAGTTTGAGGCCTGTTTTTAACGAACTCAATATCATCATTTTTGCCGGTTTACTTATAGGTTTAATTGCGCTTATGTTACAGTTGTTCAACCAAAATACCAGCAAGGAGGATGACTTTGTTTTCAGCGAAAAAAGTAAAACAAAAATTGCAGAGAAAGAAGAAGAAATTGAAGAAACTACTCAAACAGGCAATAACTACTCCTTGAGAGAATTTGAAAAAATCATTCAATCTGGCGGCGATCAGAAACGTATGCTAAATAAAATTTTGTGGGCAGTGAGCAAAAAAATAGATGCCAGCCAGGCAGCAATCTATAAATCAATTACCGAAGAAAATGATCGATATATTCAGTTAGTAGCCACATTTGCCTATAGCGTTCCTGATAGCGAGGTAATTAAATTTGAATATGGAGAAGGGCTAGCCGGGCAAGTAGCAAAAGAAGGTCGCGTCTATAATATTAGTGATGTTCCTGATGGTTATATTCAAGTGGTTAGCGGTTTAGGAAATGCTTCTCCCAATCACCTGCTTATCATGCCGTTACTAAAAGAAGAAGAAATATTAGGAGTAATAGAGTTAGCTTCGTTTAAAATGTTTGATAAGGAACTCGAAGAATTTTTAGGCAAACTCTGTAATGTAATTGCTAATAAACTGCACGATGATATGCAAGTGACTACTGCAGTAGTAGAAGAAAGCAAAAGCGATAAGATATGATAAATAAAAATATCAAGATAGGAACTAAGATAAGCGGACTGGTAATTGGCCTGGTAATAATGACCGTGGCCACCATAAGTTTTATTGCTTACAATTTTAGTCGCGACGCCTTGGAGGACAAATACCTGCAAAACCTGGAGATAATTGCCCAAAACAAGGCTGCTAAAATTGACAATTATTTTAAAAATGTGCAACAGGTGCAGCAAATATTGCAAAACACGTATGCAGTAAAAGCTTCCTTAAGCAGTACTTCAGGGGTATCAATCGCACTATTTGATAGTGCATTGGCAGCAGTAAATACTGATCTGCCAACAGTAGTAGCTCCACTGGTTGGCGGCAATGATATTACTAATTTAATCATAACTGATGCGAGCGGTCATATTATTTACACCTCCAATCCAGAAATGTCTATAGGACAAATATATCCTGGGTATGAATCAACGAATATTGAAGAAGCAAGTAGCACTTCCTATTTTGATAAAGTAGATGCTGAAAATCAAATGCTTTTTGCTGCTCCGGCTCAAGATCTAAATGGTAATCAGGCCGGATACTTTTTTATGAAAATAAATATACAACCTGTATTGACAATGGTGAAAGATACTTTTGGACTTGGCAATACGGGGGAAATACAGCTAGGTCAAGCACACGAAAATAAAGTAATTTATCTTAACAAGATGCGTCACGATGAGAAAAAACGTCTACGCACTGTCTACTTTGACGAAAACATCGATTTACCCTTGCAGATGGCTGTAAAAGGAAATTCCGGAGCTGGATTGAGTGTTGATTATAGAGAAAAAGAAATAATAAGTGCATGGGCACCATTAGAAACCCTCAACTGGGGAGTAGTAGCTAAGATTGACCGTGATGAAACTTTTGCAGAAGGTGGTAATTTGTTGATACGATTTATTATTGCCGGATTGATAGTATTGACTTTTTCTGCGGTTATCGCGATTATTTTTAGCAGAGTACTTATCAATCCTTTGCTCAGCTTAAAATCTACTTTGCAATTAGTGGGCAAAGGCGTATTGCCTAAAAATGTACATAAAAGAACCAATGATGAAATAGGGGAAATGGCTGAAACAGTTAATAGTTTAGTCAAAGGGCTACAACGAACTGCTGATTTTGCTCATAATATAGGTGAAGGAGATTTTGCCGCCAATTTCGAACCGCTTTCTGATAAAGATACCTTGGGAACATCGCTGATAAACATGCGCGATAGCATTAAAGAATCAGAGAAAAAGGATAAAGAGCGTAACTGGATTGTTACGGGACTAGCAGAAATTGGGGAAATACTTCGTAGTCATGACAGTCTCAACGATTTAGGTGACGATATAACAACTTTCATCACCCAAAAAATAGATGGAATACAAGGCGCCTTTTACGTGCTAAATGATGATGATCCTGATAATTTTTTCCTGGAAATGAAGGCCAGCTATGCATATGGCAAAAAGAAGCACTTAAAAGGTTCCTTCAAATTTGCACAAGGATTAGTGGGCCAAGCTGCAATTGAACAAGACACGTTGTTGCGTACCGAAATTCCAGAAGAGTATGTTACCATTACTTCAGGCTTATTGGGAGAGCAAAAACCACGGAGTATTTTAATTGTACCATTGATTACCGATGAAAAAGTGTATGGCGCTCTGGAATTTGCCGGATTTAAAAAGTTCACCGAAAGCCAGGTAAAATTTGTGCAGGAGCTAAGTTTGATAATTGCCCGAACCATTTTTAATATTAAGGTAAATGAGCGTACCAGAAACTTATTGGCAGAGTCTCAAGCCATGAGTAATGAACTGCAAGAGCAGCAAGAAATACTGCGGCAAAATGCTGAGGAAATGGAAGCAACCCAGGAAGAGCTAAAACGGACGAACACACGCCTGGAAGAGCAAATAGAAGAAGTAAATCGCACGCAAAAAAGGATGCAGTTGTTATTAGAAAATGCATCAGAGGTAATTACTATTTATGAAGAGGATGGATATATCCGGTATATAAGTCCATCGGTAGAGAAAATAATAGGATACTCGCAGGATGAAATGATAGGCCAGCAAGATATTAAATATGTTCAGGAGGAGTTTGCCGATACTTATAAGCAGATGTTTAAAGACTTGCTGGAAAAGCCATTCGAGTCAGTAACAGTGCAGTATGTTTATATCAATAAAAATGGAGAAACTGTTTGGCTAGAAGCTACTGGAAATAACTTGCTAAGTGACCCGGCAATTCAAGGTATAATTGTAAATTCTCGTGATATTACTGAGCGCAGAAGGGCCGAACAAGAAGAACGAATGCGTACAAAGATGCAATCGTTGTCGGAAAATTCTCCTGATTTGATCAGCCGGTTCGATATGAGCAATAATTTTTTCTATATCAACCCTGTAATTGAAAACTATACCGGCTTTAAGCCTAATTACTTCGTTAATAAGGAACTAGGCTCGGTAAGTTTAAAGGGCGGTATTGCAGAGCAGTGGATGCAAATATTAGAATATGTAAAAGAGAATAAGAATAAACATAATACCGAAATTGAATTTTCGTCTGCCAATATGGGCGATCGCGTAATGCAGGTAAATGCTATACCGGAATTTGATGATAAAGAAGCGCTGGAATCAATTCTGATGGTATCGCACGATATAACAGATAGAAAGCTAATTGAGCTGGAAATTCAGAGCAAGAATAAAAAAATAACCGAAAGTATCAATTATGCTAAACGTATTCAGGGAGCAATTTTACCCGATAATCACCTGATACATCAATATTTTCCTAAGTCATTTATTCTTTACAAGGCTCGTGATGTAGTAAGTGGCGACTTTCCCTGGTTTTTGAATGTAGGCGACGATTTATTTATTGCCGCGGTAGATTGTACTGGCCATGGCGTACCAGGAGCGTTGATTTCATTAATTGGATACTTCTTGCTCAACGATATAGTGAAGAGTAGAAAGATTACGAACCCGGGACAAATATTAGATGATCTCGACAGAGGGGTAACGGAAACGCTAAGACAGGATCAGGACGATTCTAAAACCAAAGATGGAATGGATATTTCTCTTTGCCGTATTAACTTAAAGAAAAATGAAGTGGCCTACGCCGGAGCACACAGACCTCTTTATATTATTAAAGATGATGAGTTTGATGAAATTAAAGGTAATCGCTTTCCAATAGGAGGAGGTATTTATAAAAACCAAACCAAATTCGATACCTATACAACAAAGGTAGCTGAAGGTGATACAATTTACTTCTGTTCTGATGGATTTCCTGACCAATTTGGCGGACCAGAAAATAGAAAATTTGGCCCTAAAAGATTGAGACAATTTATAAAGGATAATTATAAAAAACCAATGGACGAGTTTTATAATAAAATAGATCATGAGTGGGAAACTTGGAAGGGTGAAACCAAACAAACTGATGATGTATTGTTGATTGGAATTAAATTTTAATGGATAAAACAAATGAATGTATTTTTAAAATCATTTAATACCTATGAAGTATATATTTGAGTTGCATAAAACTATGCTTGCCCGAAACCTGATACTGGTTTATGAAGGTGAATTCACACAAGAAATAACTAAATCAGTGCTTTCGATGGCAGAACGTAACATGGACTCGATTGGAGAAGAGTCTAACATTAAGCGAAAAGTGTTTAATGTAATGGTAGAGTGTTTACAAAATATTGTAAAACACAACGAAGAAAATGATAGCAAAGCTGCCATTTTCATGATTGGAAAGCAAAACGATGAATACATCATTACTTCTGGCAATGCCGTGAAAAATGACAGTATCGAAATTTTGCAAACCAAGCTCGACAAAATCAACAGTCTTGATAAAGATGGATTGAAATCTCTCTACAAAGAAACTATCAAGTCAACTGGAATTTCTGAAAAAGGTGGTGCTGGATTAGGGTTTGTCGATATGGCCCGTAAATCGGGAAATAAGTTGGAATATGATTTTCAAGCGCTTGATGATGATTTGTCATTTTTTGCTTTAAAAACTACTATCCCACGCATTTAATAAATTTAAAATTTTAATCTACAAAGCAATAACTGTATGGAAATTATAAATTTGGAAGGTACAGAAGATACTCCTAAAATTATATTGGATAAAGGTAATGGTATATTTGAAATTTCCGGAAGATCTCTTCCTGAAGATTCGGCGGAATTTTATAATCCTATTTTAGAATGGATTGAAAATTATAAATCTGATCCCAATTCATCTACTAATTGGATTTTCAAGCTGGAATATTTCAACACAGCCTCCTCAAAGCTTATATTAGATGTGCTATCAAAACTGGAAGAAGTGCCCAACAGCACTGTTTTATGGTATTTTCATGAAGATGATGAAGATATGGAAGAGGCTGGTGAAGAATTTTCTGAGTTGGTTGAAATACCATTTGAATTTAAAACTTATTAGCTAATAAGCATTACGATCCATTATGCTATTATGATATGGTGTTTTGCTTTATTGGCACACAAAAATTCCTTAAAGAAAGGCAATAATGAGTGAGGAAATATTAAAAGCACTTACACAACTATTTGCAATTATAACTAAGCAAGATGGTGGTGTAACAGAAAAAGAGCGTGATTTTGTGATTAGCTTCTTTAAACAAGAGCTAGACCAGGATTCTGTTACAGAATATCTTAAATTGTATGACGATTATGTAGGATACAACAAGGTAAATAATGAAGAGGAAAAGAAGAAAAAAAGACTTACCTCAGTAAAAGATTCTGTAAAAACTTTAGCTATATGCAGAAAAATAAATAAAACG
>CAZQEZ010000043.1:0-32428 GCA_964592475.1 uncultured Roseivirgaceae bacterium | reverse complement strand
GTAGTAGCAGCCTCCAATCATGATTCTAAAGGACCGGTATTAGTATTTACCAAGGGTACAGTTAGTTCCACTAAAGAGGTAAAGGCATTTGGCAATAGCTATGAATACAGTAATTTCGAATCTGTTGTAGTGGGCGATTTGTTTTATTTTATAGTGAATGCTCCTGGTGAAAAAGCAGAGCTTTGGAGATGGAATGGAGGAAATGAAACAACTAAACTAGCTAATTTAAATAACAGCCCATGGGGCCTGTTTTACCTAACTGCGGCTGGGAACAATGCGTTTTTCATCGATAAAGACGGAAATGGTGATGAGGAACTTTACAAGGTAAATGGGAATGGTATTGCAAGAGTAAAAAATATTAATCCTACCGCCAGCTCTCAACCGTCCTATTTGGTCAATTCCAATGGTTCGTTATATTTTCTGGCTGATGATGGCACCAATGGTCGGGAGCTTTGGACAAGTGACGGAACAGAAAAAGGCACCTTTATGCTAGTAGATGTAAATCCTGGTGGCGATGCTAAAGCCGATCTTTTAGCTTCTGTTGGCGGTTCATTATACTTTGGTGCTTTTAGTCCAAGTGTTGGCTTTGAGCCATTCGTAACCGATGGTACAACCGAAGGAACCAGACCTGTAGGTGATCTAAATCCCGGTGGTGATAGTAAGGTATATAATTTTTATGAGCTTAATGGTGAAGTTTATTTTGTAGCTGACAACGAAATTGTAGGCTCCGAATTATGGAAAGTAGACCCGATGGCGCCCAGAGGAGCAAGATTGGTAAAAGATATAAACCCTTCAGGTGGAAGTGGTGTCAGTTATGCTGCTGTAATTGATGGCTTATTGTACTTTAGCGCTAACGACGGTAACTTTAACAATGAACTTTGGCGTTCGGATGGAACGGAAAGCGGAACTTTTCAAGTTGCAGAAATCAATAAAGGTGCCGGTTCATCATTTCCGCAAGAGTTTATTTCCTATAAAAATACCTTGTTTTTTTCAGCCACTCCTACTACCAATAATCGCGAATTATGGTATCTCAATGAGCAAAATTTGCAGGTTTGCAGTGGCAATGCTGTAACTATTAAAACAGGTAATCCCTCGGGTAGTATAGCCTGGTACGATAAACCATCCGGAGGCACTAAATTATCTTCGGCCATTAATTACACAACTTCCAGGTTGCAACGAAATACTAATTTCTTTGTAACGCTAACGGCCGGAGGTTGTTCTACTGCCAGAAAACTAGTACAGGTTACCGTAACTGCTCCCCTGCCTGAAATTGAGAATGATACCATTTTTGAAAATGAAACAGCCACTCTTTCAGCAAAAGTTACCTCTGGTAATGTGCAGTGGTTCAAAAACAAGTCTGACGCCAACCCTTTCCATACAGGCGACAGCTATACTACTTCTCAATTGCAAAGTACTGCCACATATTTTGTGCGCACTGTAGAGAATGAATGTACCAGTGCATGGCAAGAAGTAAAAGCTGTAGTAGTACCGTCCTATAATTTAACAGTAGAAAACGGTTCCGGAGCAGGCCGTTATGCTGAAAATGATAAAATTATTATTAATGCTCATGACCCTCCCGCCGGGCATGTTTTCAATCAATGGCAAGGAGATGTGCAATATTTGGATGATAAAAGTATGCCGGCTACAAAAATAACCATGCAAGCGCGAGATATGGCTGTTAATGCTACTTATAAAGCTACTTCAAAGCCTACTTATCGCTTAACCATAAACAAGGGGCAGGGAAGTGGTATATATGAAGAAGGTACATCTATTAAAATTTATGCTGAAAAACCTGAAGAAGAAATATTGGTTTTTAAAGAATGGACTGGTGATATTACAAATCTTAATGATGCTAGTAAAACAGAAGCTTTGCTAACCATGCCCGGTAGTACCGCAGAAATTACTGCCGAGTTTTCTTTTGATATCGATGTAACATCAGTAAAAGAACACGAGATAGCTAAAATTAAAATTTACCCTAACCCGGTAAAAGGTGAGGAGGTAAACATCAATATTGATCAATCGGATGGCAACTATCAATTATTTGATCCTGCAGGTAATTTAGTAAAAGAAGGGCAACTATATTACGGAGATAATAATTTGGATGTATATTCACTTACGAGTGGAATGTATTTCGTGAAAATAAAATTAAAAAATGCTGCTTTTAATGATAAAATAATAATTGATTAATGAATTATCCATCAGGCAGTGTTAAAACCTGACTGGTGGAAATATTTATTTGATATTTTTATCTTATCGGATAATGTTGGATTTATTGTAAATAATGATAAAAAATGAAAGGCTGCAAACTTAGCAGCCTTTTTAAGCTCTGGTAATAGCCGATTGAAAAAAATATTTAAATCCAGTAAAAATAGCCTAACGACTACGAAATCCTAACTTTATTTAAAAAATGATAATTGTATGTCAGAAAAAATGATTTCAATATTATATTGGCTAATACCATGCCAACCAATTTTAAAGCCTTTAATAAGTGATCCTTATTCAAATGGGCAATTAATTGTGGAGAATTTTCTACAGTGGTAACATGAAATTCCCCACTTTCATTTGTTTCACAACCAAAGTAAAAATTTTCCATTCTATGTAATATTAAATGAGTATTAAAATTGGTCTACCTTAATTTTTTATCATTACTTTACTTTACTAAAAAACAAACCAAATTATATCTATGAAATCATCCATAATCATTCTAATGAGCGTTTTGACAAGTTTTGCACACGCTCAAAATCTTAACAAAAATTGGCAAAAAGATTTAAATGCTGCTTTAGCTGAATTTAAATCGTGTAATAACACTCCTATTAATGGTATAAATCCCTGTAATAAATTTTTAGGAGAGTCATTGAAAAAAGTATACAATATAAATGATTTTTATAACAGCCAGAAAGGTAGATATATGCTTGTAGAAGAAATGTCAGATTACTTAGCAAGTAATTCTCAATGGACAGAACTGGGTGGTATTTTCGACCAGGAAGTATTGAATAAAGCGCAAGCCAATGCTAATGATGGCAAAGCTGTAGTAGCTCTTTTTATTGACTCAGATGGTTTGGGCCACATGTCGTTGATCTTACCAGGCAAAATGCATACTTCTGCTACCTGGTCATTAAAAGTACCTAATTCATCTTCCTTTTTTACCGCGAAACCTGAAGATGCCTATGTAAATAAAGGCCTATCTTATGCTTTCAATAAGTCTCAAGCAGTAAGAGTAAAATTGTTTTCACGGTAGCATTAGCCAAAATAAATTATTCTTGAGAATGGCTTTATTTTTTATTACATTCAGATGTAAACTATCCTTACCTGGTAATAAGAAGCCAATCTAATTGAGGAGATAATACTAGCCAAGCACCTCTTTTAAAATTTGTATTGACTTTATTTCGCCCAATGTATCAATATGGTAATGATAATACTTTAAGATTACTTGCAGCAGGTGGTTGCGATTATTTGCCGATAAAGATAAGTCATGATCAAAGTCATTACTTATTAAATAAGTTAAATCTTCAATTTCCTGAGTAACCAATGAATCATCAGGGCCACTTATTTGCCTAAAAATGTCGGACCCGCTACTTGGCTGAAAACCCAGGTAACGAGCAAGTTTTAGCAAAAACTGTAAATGAAAATTACTGAATCCTCTTTCCTGATTTTCCAGTACCTGTATTGAATGCCATAAAAAACTAAATAAATCCTCTTCCGCTGTTTCTTCTTTTAATAATTTGTAGAGCATTTCACCAATAAAAATAGCAATACTTGATTTTTTTATTTCGAGCGCAAGACTTTTTTGAGGATATGGGCATTTGAGTTCAGCTATCCGATTGAGATTCGCGGTTTTTTTGTAATAAACCACCATTTCAAGCAAAGTAAGTGGCTGAAAAAGCGCAATTTTCAATTTTGCTTTTTTGCTTCGAACACCATTTACAATATATGATTGTAAGCCAAACTGCCTGGTGTAAATTTTTGAAATAATAGAAGTGTCTTTGTATTTGATGTAATTAAGTACTATGCCTTCTGTTTTATGTAACATTACTCTACTACTGCAATTTTACCTACCATATCCTGATCTCCATCTTCATCCGCAATCATTACCAGATAAATACCGGTACTTACTCGTCGATTGTTGTAGTCGGTTACATCCCAAGTAGCCATGCCACCAAATGAATTCACTTCTTTTATCAATTGACCGCTAATAGTAGTTATTTTCACCACAGTATTGTTTACCAAACCTTCAATGGCCACTAATCCTTGAAAATCAGCACTCACCGGGTTAGGAAAAATCTTGACTGATTCATAATTGCCGCGAGACTCGGTAGCAGTGCTCCTAAATGAAATTGTACCTTCGCTTGTAGCCACAAATACCTCACCCGTTTCATCAAGTACCTCAATATCTAAAATTACATTGCTCAACAAAGGGCTGTTTTCCGTATTAAAATTATAAAATAACTCTTCACCCCCCGGGCCAAATAGCCAAATACCATTGTTGGTGCCAATCCATTTTCGATTGCCGGCATCAATAGCCAAGGCCGTGATAACCTCAGAAGAAAGCAAGCGCCTTTGGTTAAAAATAGGAGTAATTGCATCAATGGACTGGTTGGCAAGTGCCAAAAAAGGATTTGGAAAATAAGCTACTCCTTCGTTAGTTCCTATCCAAATAAAACCATCCCGATCCAATTTAATATCATTTACAATATTACCAGGTAATCCACCATTTCCAACACCATTGGTTAGTATTCTACTCTGTTGATTATCAGGATTATACACAAAGATGCCCCCTCCGTTTTGGCCTGCTATTGCCATCCAAATGTCTCCATTTCCATATCTGATGATTTTTTTGGCAAAATTAGCACGACTACCTGGCAAGTAGCTTTCACCACTACCATCTACTACTATTTTATGTAGCGGTGGTATAGCGTCGTAAATGCTAATCCATAAATCTTCCTGATTACCCATGGCCAAATCGCTGATCCATATTTCACCTTCATTAAAAATAGTTAATGGACTTCCAGGAGTTTGATTGTTGATTTGTTGAAAATTGTTATCATCCCATTGTAGCAAACCATCGCCGTAACTAGCTAGCCAGGTTAAGTTATTAATTGGATCATATACAACTGCACTTAAGTCTTTTACAGGGGGCAACTGTTCCTCATTATATGTTTCCCATTGGTTATTTTTGTAAAGTGAAAATTGAGCGGATTTATTAAGAGGTTCATTATTTTCGTTTTTGGCGGCAGGTAATGCGAATATTCGATTTGGAGTAGTAAATAATTGCGCTACATTATTATTGGCCGGACCTGAAGGAAATATCCCCTGCCAGGTTTGTTCGAAATTATTTACCAAGCCATTTTTTTCATCAGCAATCCACCAAACCCCATTTTCGAATACTGCTTGCCAGGGAGAAACCAAGGATTTGTCCGTAAGCACATTTGTTTGCAATGCAGGAGTGCTGTTAATAACATTACTCGAGGTAACTACCACCAAATTACCACTAGCTACCGTTAAATTCCTGATTGAGTTTTCAAAAGTTAAAAGTATTTCATCCCAGCTGCTTCCATTTTGCCGCCAGATTTTATCATCAGTTGCTAAAATCACCTCATCTATCCAGGAAACGATAGCTACTTTTTCTCCGGCAGGCAAGTTTTTTCTCTGCCAGTTACGAAAGTCTTGCAAATTAGACCCATCAGTCAAAGAAGCTGTTAAAAGCTGTTGGGAAGTAAGCAGATAAATACTATCATTATCAATAACCGATTGTTTTATTTCCAATGATGCCCCCTCATCTCCTGGATACAAGGTTTCCTTTACCTCCAGAGCAGACAAATTAAGTACCACAACACCAAAATTTGTAGATAAATAAGCCTCGTTTTGAAGTGTGGCAATATGATTAATCGTTTTTGTGCCGCTAATACTAGCCTCTTTTATTGCTGGCAGGTTTATAATAGTATTTTCGTGTATTAGATCAATGTTGCCATTGCGATAGCCAATGATTACAATATTATTATTAGCATTGTAGCCCAGTGCGCTAATGGAAATTTCACTTAGTCCGTCAATGGTAGACAATTTGCGTAAGCTATTATCTTCTTTATCAAAATAAAAAAGGCTATTGTCAGTGGCAACATACACCTTTTGTTGTGCAAGGGTTAATCTTTTGGCTTGCGAATAGTTGAGATGTGTTTGCCACCCTTCGAGTGGAATATTGGGTTGAGCATTGGCATGCCAAGCTATGAATAGGAGAATATAACTAAATAACTTTCTTTGCATCTTTTCCTGAGTTATAGCAGCGTCTACATCTTGGCTCATACATATCTTTGGCACCTACCATCACCGGATTACTATCATCGGCATGTCGATAAGACCGTGAAGCTAAGGCACCACATTTTACACAGATAGCATGCAGCTTGGTAACGTATTCAGCATATGCTAACATTTCGGGCATTTTGCCAAAAGGTTTTGCTTTAGAATCCAAATCCAGACCGGCTACAACTACCCTTTTACCTTTATTAGCCAGCATTTTGGCCACGTTTATTATTTCATCATCAAAAAACTGAGCTTCGTCAATGCCCACTACTTCGCTATCACTGGCTGGCAATAATATCTCATTGGCAAAATTAACAGGTGTAGAACGTATTTGATTTTGATTATGTGATACTACATTAACTAAATCGTAACGCTTATCAATTTCGGGTTTAAATATTTCTACTCGCTGTCCGGCTATTATGGCCCGATTGAGGCGGCGGATAAGTTCTTCTGTTTTGCCAGAAAACATGGGGCCACAAATTACCTCAATCCACCCCTGGCCAATTTCATTTTTAAATTTCCTGATATGTGGTTCTACAAACATTTAATAATTCTGCCTTTACAAAGCAATAGCCATTAATATTAATACCAGATACCCCAAGTCAACGTTGAATTGAAGGTAGTAATACTTAAAGTAACAATAAAAGTTTTTAATCGGTAAAACATTTTACAACTCCCATATATTTTTAATTTTGCAAAGATAAGATAGACATGGAAACCAATATCAATTACCAATATATTTCTGATTATAGTAGGGATTTTGCCAAAGAAGTAAGCAATAATTTTTTTGCTGGTAAAAGCACGATCGATGGCCGAGAGATGCTGAACCTGACACCGGTGGCTCAGATAAATTTATTTACCATTAAAATAATTTTTCAGCAATGGAAAGATGAAATGAGTAGGTTAAAAAGCCCTTATTTTAATTATCAGGCACCGGAAGTAAAAATAGTGATGAAAGAGTTTATGAACGTGCTGAGCCGGAATATAAGTGTAGACCAGGAAAACTTTACTTCACTTTTGGCAAAAGCGGTACAAGATGCTTTACTTTTAATATTTTCGCCGTACGATTTTTATCAACAAGAGTTTACCCGAAAAGCAAAAGTAAACTTGAATGAATTAAAAGAAGTAGCTAAATATATAAAGGTGAATAATAACTTGATGGAAGCTTTTATAAACCAATTTGATAATAAAAGCAAAGAGGTAATTGATAATGAAGAGGGTCTTAAGATTTTAAATGATATTCTGGCTAATACTTCAGAATTGCCGGAGGATTTTGAACCATTTCAACAGCAGCTTTCGCGAATAAAGCCTCTGCAAACGGATTATATTTACCAGCAGAAAAAAAATACTAACAAGTCGGCTATTTCACCAGATGAAGGACAATCAAAACCCAACCAAGAAAATAAAAATGGTGCTCCGGCAACACTGAACGATCGATTTACTACTCAGCAAAAAGAATCGCTTGCAGAAGTGTTGCAAAAAAGAAAAATCGAAAACATCAAAAACCATATTTCTATCAATCAGCGGTTTATGTTTATCAATGAACTGTTTGCCGGGGATGCAAATACGTACAATCAAGCGCTTGAAAAAGTAGACAATTGTCAATCGATGAATGAGGCACTTAATTATCTCCAACAAAACCATGTAAAGCAACAACAGTGGGATATGGAATCGGAAGAAGTAGCAGAATTTATGGATGTACTGGCTAAAAAATATGGCTAAAAACATAAAAATAAATAAAAGCACCTACCGGGTAAGCCAAATGGATTGCCCTTCCGAAGAACAGATGATCAGAATGAAATTACAGCCACTGCATCAGGTAAAACTCCTTCAATTTGACATCCCCAATCGAAAACTGGAGATATTTCACGATCAAAGTCATCAGGAAATAAGTAAAAACCTTCATCAATTGAAGCTGGGAGATGAATACCTCTCTAGCGAAGAAGCCACCCTGCCGGCAGAAGCAGATGCAAGCAAAGAAAGAAAAATACTATGGTGGGTGCTGGTTATTAACTTCACCTTTTTTTTGGTAGAAATGATAAGTGGTTGGCTAGCTAGTTCCATGGGATTAGTAGCCGATAGTCTTGATATGCTGGCCGATGCTATTGTGTATGGGTTGAGCTTGCTAGCAGTAGGGCATGCCATGCAGCGAAAGCAGCAAGTAGCCAAAATAAGCGGATATTTTCAAATGAGCCTGGCTTTGATAGGTTTTGTAGAAGTAATGCGCCGCTTTTTTGGTGTGGCTGAAATGCCTGAATTTGAAATTATGATCGTGATCTCAATTTTCGCATTATTGGCCAACGTAATTTCACTTTATTTAATTCAACAAAATAAAAGCAAAGAAGCCCACATGCAGGCAAGTGCAATTTTTACTTCCAACGATATTGTAGTGAATACGGGAGTAATAGTAGCTGGCACGCTAGTTTTTTGGCTTGAGTCGCGGCTTCCGGATCTTATTATAGGCAGTATAATATTTCTGGTGGTGATAAGAGGAGCATTTAGAATATTAAAAATAGCGGGGAAATAATATGCTGAAGGATGGAAAGAATAAGGCTCATTAGATTTTCGCAAAATTCGACTTTTCTATTGATGTGGGTATATCCTATATTTTGACTATAAGGGTAAGAAATAATCTATATTTTTCTTTTTGGTAAGGCTTTTAACCACAACTAATCAAGTAGCGGCTAATCGCAAAAATGCCCCCGAAATCTGATCCAGTGGCATTATTTTATCGGCAGCTTCTAACTTGATGGCCTCCCGGGGCATGCCAAACACAACACACGATTTTTCATCTTGAGCGATGGTAGCAGCACCGGCTTCTTTCATTTCCAGCAGCCCACGTGCACCATCATCTCCCATGCCAGTTAATATTACTCCAATGGCATTAGGTCCGGCAAAACGCGAAACTGACCGGAACAATACATCTACTGAGGGCCGGTGGCGATTTACGAGTTCCCCATCTTTCACTTCTACATAATAGCGGGCACCACTTCTATTAATTAGCAGGTGTTTGTTTCCTGGTGCTATCAAAGCCCTTCCCCTGATAATGCTGTCTCCATTTTCGGCCTCTTTCACTGTAATAGGGCATATTTCATTGAGCCGACTGGCAAATGATTTGGTAAAAAGCTCAGGCATGTGCTGTACAATTACTATACCGGGACAATCCAGTGGCAAAACCGTGAGCAATTCTCGAATAGCTTCAGTACCACCGGTAGAAGCACCTATGGCAACTACTTTTTCGGTAGTTTTGATCATGCTTCGTGAGTAGCCTGTATTTTTAATAACCGCGTCAGCAGATAATTTGGCTACCGTTTCAAATTTTGTCTTACGCTTGGTACGAGCATGTGCAGCCGCTTTTACAACATCAATTATTTTTATTCGCGATTCCTCGAAAAACTCCTTGGTGCGCAGTTGTGGTTTTGTAATAATATCTATAGCACCGTATTCAAGCGCTTTTAAACTGGTTTCTGTTCCTTTGGCCGTTAAACTGGAAATTATTACCACAGGAATAGGATGTTGAGACATGATTTTTTTCAAAAATGTAATACCATCCATGCGGGGCATTTCTACATCGAGTGTAATTACATCGGGCACAATGCTTTTAATTTTAGAAGCAGCTATATAAGGATCGGATGCGGTACCTATTACTTCAAGCTTACTACTGCTGTTGAATATTTGGGTAAGTGCTTGCCTTACAACAGCCGAATCGTCGACAATTAAGACTTTAATTTTATTGCTACTCATGCTAGTTTTTCTTTACTTGCTGTACTACATTTTTCTTAATAAAACGCAATAAAACTTCACCTGTGGAGGTATTGAACAAAATGTTGCGTCCTTGATTACCACCGGTGCTTTGCCCTACAACTCTGATGCGGTGCTCTTGCAGCATATCAGCAGCAAGTTGAGCATTACGTGAACCAATTTTGAAGCTGTTACTTGTATTTTCTAAGCTTTCTGCACCACCAAACACTTTGGCAATAATATTCCTCTTTATGCTTCCCATTTCAATCATTTTTT
Source organism: uncultured Roseivirgaceae bacterium (assembly GCA_964592475.1). Taxonomy (GTDB): domain Bacteria; phylum Bacteroidota; class Bacteroidia; order Cytophagales; family Cyclobacteriaceae; genus CAZQEZ01. The sequence continues at coordinate 22,117 of CAZQEZ010000043.1, read as the reverse complement.
CCAGCAACTTTTCAATGGCAATGTTGCCATATTTGGGCGTGGGTAATCCTTCGCCATTCCAAAGTGGAAGCATAAAATGATTAATCCCTCCTACTTTTAGCACAGGGTCATATAAGCATACTGCAATACAAGAACCCAGCACCGTCTTTACTTTAGCTTCTTTACGAGAGCTAAAAAGATTAGACGGGTAAAGGAAATGTATTTCTTGTACTTCGGTATTAAAACTTTTCTTCTGCATCAAAGAATAATTCATTGCCACCAAACGCGACATCATCAATATCAGTATCTAAATTCCACTCATTAAGTGTAATAGTAAACTGGCTACCACTATTTTTTTTACTTTTCAAATCGATGGTACCATTGATCAGCTCCAGCAAAGCTTTGGTTACTGAAAGTCCCAGCCCATGACCGGGATGCTCTCGGGTAAGTCCGGTATACAGTTGATTAAACCGGTCGAAAATAGTTTGTTGATCTTTGACAGATATACCCATGCCCTGGTCAGCAATCGTGATCTTTAATAGTTCACCAGTGTATTCGGATGTGATGGTAATTTTACCAGACTTTGCACTAAATTCTATGGCGTTGCTTAATAAGTTTATTAAAACCAATTGCAATTTTGAAGGGTCTGTTTTAAAATAAAACTCACTATCCTTACCAAAATTATTATTATGCTCCACCTTCAATTCCTTTTGCTGAATTTTCATATTGAAATAATCTATAGCCTCAGCGACAAGCTCATTTATTTCAACCCTGGCAATTTCGGGTAGCATTTCTCCGGCTTCAATGTTGGCGGCAGTAAAAATATTTTTCAATTGAAAATCAAGCTTAAAAGCCTCATTATGAATAAGAGTAGCCATAGACTGTACTTTATCGATGCAATTTTTATCGCCTCTTTTGCACAGTTGTATAATATTGCTGCTAATTCCTAATATAGAAGCAAAAGGATTATTAATTTCATTCCTGATATTAGAAATGAAATTACCTTTCAATGACTCCGATTTTTCGAGCTTAATATTTACTGCTTTAAGCTTTTTCATCAACTTCTTTTGCTCCTCCAGCGCATGATTACGCTCGGCAAATCTTTTTTGAAGCTCTTGCATTAATTCTTGATCTGAAAAATTTTTCATTTGCTAAATCTTTTTAAAAATAGTTGGTCTGATTTGTTTCAAAGGCAAATCCATGCCCATAATTGATTCTGAATGCCCCAGAAAGAAATAACCACCATACTTTAATTTCTGACACAACCTTCGTATAACATCTTCCTGAGTAGGGCGATCAAAATATATTAATACATTGCGGCAAAAAATGATGTCAAACATATCTCTTACAGTGCTATATTCTTCATCAATGAAATTTAATCGCTGATAATATGATTTACTGCGCAACTCTTTGACTACTCTTACCGTGGGATTAACCCTGTCTTTACTTTTAAGAAAATATTTCTTCTTTAATTCCAAAGGAATATTGAAAATCCTGTCTTCCGGATAAATTGCATTTACAGCCTTTGCCAGTATACGTGAAGATATATCAGTGCCCAATATCTGAAAATCAAATTGGTTACCCTTTAGCATGTATTCTTTTAGCACCATGGCTATCGTATATACCTCTTCGCCACTAGAGCAGCCCGCGCTCCACACTTTTATCTGTCTATTGGCAGCTAACGCTGGCAAAGCCTCTTTTGAAATGTAATCAAAGTGTGCAGGTTCTCTGAAAAAATCAGTTTTGTTGGTAGTAACCACGTCGATCATATGAATGAGTTCACTACTTTCACCCTTTTCGGTAAAAACCACATCAATGTATTCTTTAAAAGAAGCAATGTTGAGGTCACGTAATCTTTTTTGAAGTCGTGACTGGAGCATTGTCTTCTTTTCCGGTGGCATTTTTATGCCAAAGTTGGTATTTATGAAAATACTTAGTCTTTTAAATTCCTCATCGGAAAGTTTTGTACTAAAGATTTTATTTTGCGATGAAATATCCATTTTACTTTATGTTATTAATACTTAGCCACATAAAGTCCGTTCCACACGCTTAATCGTCTGGTGACAGCTTTAAAGCCACATTAGTAAATAATAATCTAACTTATATTATTTATTTACTCGTTTATTGGTTGCGGCAGTTTTTTTACGTCTGGTTGGGGTCTTCTTTTTATTTTCGTTATCAGGCTCATTCACGCTGCTTTGTATAATGGATATTTCATCGGTAGTAAGTACATGATCGATGTCTAATATCATGACAAATTCGTCATCTACTTTTCCCATTCCTTTTATAAACTCTGCTTTGAATTTATTGCCGATGCTAGGAGGGGGTTGTATGTGTTCTGCATCTATTTGCAGTACTTCCTGCACCATGTCTACCAAAAGACCAACTTTAACTGATTCCTGATCTATATCAATATCCAGTACTATAATACAGGTATTAATCGTATCTTTGGTTTCCGGCATACCAAATTTGATGCGGGTATCTACCACGGGTAATACATTACCCCGAAGGTTTATTACACCTCTCATATAGTTTGGCGATTGCGGTACTTTAGTAATTTTAGTCAATTCAAGAATTTCTAAAACTTTACCTACATTAGCTGCGAAAAGCTCTTCTCCAAGTTTGAAAGATAAGAATGAATTAACGGTAGTTGAAAGTTCAGCTGTCATTTTATTTCCTCCATTTTATACATTTTTTCTGAAAAGTTTTTAATTATTTTATTGGTATCCAGTACCAGGGCGATAGTTCCATCACCTAAAATAGTTGCGCCGGATATAATGTCAATTTCTTTATAAAGTTTGCCCAATGGTTTTAACACTGCCTGGTATTCCCCAATTATTTCGTCTACGGTAAGTCCTACTTCGTTATCATCGTAGTTTACTACCACCATTTGCAATTGATCTGGTATTTCTTTCTGTAAAATAAATTCTTCGTGTAAATTCAGGAAGGGCACTTCTCTGCCATCTAATACCACCAGGTTATTAAAGGTATCAGTTACTTTTTGTCTACTTATTTCATAACACTTACCTACAGCAGCCAATGGAATCACAAAATATGTTTCTTTTATTTTCACTAGCAACCCGTCAATTATACTGAGGGTAAGTGGTAATTTTATGATGGTAGAAGTACCTTCGTTTTTTTTACTTTTCAAGCTTACTTCACCACGTATTTCGCTTATTTTACGCATTACCACATCCATACCCACGCCTCTACCCGATACTTCAGTCACCTGCTGAGCTGTAGAAAATCCGGGCAAAAACAATAAATCGAGTATTTCTTTTTCTGAAAGCTGAGCATTTTCATCTATTAAACCTTTGCTTATAGCTTTTGCCCTTATATTTTCAGGATCTACTCCTTTTCCATCATCTTTAATTTCTATGATTACGTGAGTGCCGGAGTAATAAGCTTTGAACAGAATGGTGCCTTTTTCATTTTTACCTTGCTTTTTCCGGGTTTCTACATCCTCGATGCCATGGTCAATTGAATTTCTAAGAATATGTAAAATAGGATCAGCCAAACTTTCAATGATTGATTTATCCAGTTCGGTATCTGTACCTTCTGTTTTAAGTTCTATTTTCTTACCCAGTTCTTGAGAAAGATCCCGCACCAAGCGCTGAAATCGCGTTAACATATTTTCTATTGGAATTAGGCATATGCTAAAAGTATTGTCTCTTAACCTACGGCTTATTTTCTCCATGTTTTCGGCAATGGCCATCAATTCAGGTAAATTACTTTGCTCGGCAAATAAACTTAAACTGGCTTGCGTAGTCACTAATTCACTTACCAGGTTCATTAAGTCATCAAGTTTTTCAGAAGATACTCGGATACTAGATACTGTATTTTCTTTTTTTCCGGTATTTGCAGGAGTAGAAGTATTTTTTAATTCTTCATTTTTGCCCTTCTCCTCCTGGTTGCGCTGGTAAAGGTTATTGACAAAACTTTGCAATTCTTTTACATCAATATACTCTTTAAAAGAAAGCTCTTTATCAATTTTCTCAACAAAATCATTGTTTTCCAGCAGGTTTTCATCAGCTATTTTATGCACTTCCAGCTGACAATCATTTAATACAAAAATGAAAACATCTTCAATAGCAGTAAAAGGCTCTTTGGTAGTTAAATATATGTCCCAGAAAACATAGCATGTTTCCGGATCAATTTTATCCATCCGGGGAATATCGTGCAAATGAATGGTAACTTTTGACTTACCCATTGCAGCTAGTTCATCTAGAAGGTACATCGGATTGGTGCCGTCTTTCAGGATATAGTCTTTGGGCCTGAAAAGTATATAATAGGTACTAAGTGTTTCTTCCTCTCCTATTTCTTCCGGGTGCTCCTCTTTTGCTACAGTTACTACCTGATCTACATTTTCATTAATAATTTTGTCAATTCCGGCCACCAATTTTTCATGATTCTTTCTGTTCTCTTCAATTTCTAATTTTCCATCTTCGAGCACACTTCTTATATGATCAACAGCAAGTAGCGTTATATTCAAAATTTCTTTACTCAATTGCAGCTTTCCTTCGCGTATTAAGTCATAAATAGTTTCCAACGAATGTGTAAAATCACCCATGGTTTCAAAGCCAAACATGTTGCAATTGCCTTTGAAGGTATGCATTACGCGAAAAACTCTTTCTTTCAGAGTTTTATCTTCAGGATTTTGCTCAAGGCTGAATAGTGATTTTTCCAAATCTTCGATAAGGTCATTGGCTTCGGCTTTAAATATCTCTTGCAAATTTTCCATTATCTTAATACTTTCTTAATGATTGTTAATAATTTATCGGCTACGAATGGTTTTACTAGCCAACCGGTTGCGCCGGCTTTTTTAGCTTCTTCTTTTTTCGAACCTTGAGATTCAGTAGTAAGAAAAAGTATAGGAACATAGCGGTAATTATCCAGAAATCTTACTTTCTTTATAAAGCCGATACCATCAAGCCTGGGCATGTGCAAATCAGTAATTACTAAATGTATTTTACGATTATCGGCAAAATATTTTAAGGCGTCTTCACCGTCTGTGCCTGCTAGTATATTATAGCCAGCATCTTCGAGGGAGTAGGTTAACATTTCCCTCACGCTTTCCGAATCATCTACGATTAATATTGTGCGTTTCATGATTTAATAGGTGTTAATGCAGTTCCGCTTTAGGTACCAAAAGGTTTTGCAAGCCCGAGTGATTAATTACATTTTCAATTTCTGCGGGTAGCGTAATTTTGTAGCTGATTTCTTTGTTTAAGTGGGCAGCACTTCTGCTCAAGGCATAAAAAATTTGCACACATGCAATGTCAAAGCTTTCTACCTGTTTGGTTTCAATAGATACCTGGTCATACTTTTCTAATAGAGATATCAGCTCATCTTTGATATCTACAATATTTTGTATCGATAACTCTCCACTGAGAGTAACCCTTACCGATTGAGAATTTTTTGTAGCCTCTTTGTTAATCTTGAATGTTTTTGACTTCATATTTCCTTCCGATAATTTTTAAAAAATCGTGTAAAACCTTACTATCCATTTTCAGACTATAATTTTACCTTTGCAATTTAGGAAGCTATTTTGAAATTAAAATTTACATGTTTTTGCATTACCTACTTTTGTAATAAAAGCAGACAAAAAGTATTGAAAAGATCTTGCCGACTAAGATAACTTATAGAAAAACAAGCAGATATGCTCATCATCATTGATTAAATATTTTGGACAAGGGTAGTTATTAGAAGAATTTATTTATTCAGGGGAAACCTTGCTTTATTAGAAGAATGGTTTAAATCAGATGTTGGAATTAACCCATTAATATAAAAAAAGTAGATTAAAGACTAATTATCATCTTCAATCAGTTTCGTATTTATCTTAATATCGGAAAGAAGTGTTTTATGCACCGGACATTTATTCGCTATTGACAATAATTTTTGTCTTTGTTGCTCATCCAGATCACCATCAAGCTCGATCCACCTGGTCATATGGTCTAACTTGTTTTTTTGATTTTCCTGCTTACAATCCTCGGCATGTTTTTTATTATGTTGGGCATGTACCCGCACTTCCTCCAATGGTATATTTTTGGCTTTGGCATAGTATTGCAAGGTCATACTGGTACAAGTAGCTAGTGATGCCGCCAACAAATCATAAGGAGAAGGCCCAAGGTCGTCGCCACCCATGTTTTCGGGTTCATCGGCAATTAGCATGTGGTCACCCATTTTTACATCTGTAATAAAATCATCTTTAAAGGTGCGGGCAATCGTTTGTTTATCTGATTCCAAGGCAGGCAATGTCACATTGGGTAAATACTTACTACTCCAGGTGCCAATCATATTTCCCGCATACAACGAGTCATGCTTATTACTGAGCAAGTGATCAGCATCATCCAATGAAATAAAACTTTTGCTGTGCCTGGCTGCGTGATATAATTTTGCAGCATTCGATACTCCAACTACCTGATCTTGAGGGGAATGCATAATTAATAAAGCAAAATCTTTATTATTTAATATCTGTTCCAGGCTGTTATTTTCCAGGTCTTCAATAAATTGTTTTTTAATTGTAAATTGACGACCAGCAATTAACACTCTGGCCTCCCCCTTTTGCTCGATAAGTTCTCTTTTATCCGATAGCAGATGAGTAACGTGTTCCGGATCGGCAGGACTACCTATGGTGGCCACTGCTTTAACAGCGGGAAGCTGATCAGCAGCTTTTATTACAGCTGCTCCTCCCAGCGAGTGACCAACCATTACCGAAGGGGGCTGAAGCTCTTTTTCCATAAATTTTGCCACACAAATTAAATCGGCAATATTGGAAGAGAAGTTAGTATTAGAAAAATCGCCTTCACTTTCACCCAGGCCGGTAAAATCGAATCGTAATACAGCAATATCATGAGAGGTAAGGCCTAAAGTGATGTTTTTTACGGCAATTAAATCTTTAGAACAAGTGAAACAATGGGCAAATAATGCATAGTGTTTTGGCCTGCCACTAACAGGCATTTCCAGCCGGGCCGAAAGTTGATGACCCGATTCATTTTCTATATTGATCCTAACTGACTTCATAATTTAAGAATTTTCAACCATTTCATCTGCCTGCAATTGCTTTTCATAAAGTTCTTTGTAAGTGCCATTTAGTGCCATTAGCTCTTCATTAGTACCTTGCTCCACTATTTTGCCATCATCCAATACTATTATAAGGTCAGATAACTTTGCAGAAGAAATACGATGAGAAATAACAATACTGGTACGCCCTTGCATGATTTTTTTCATACTGTTTAATATAGTATTTTCAGTATTTGTATCTACTGCCGATAAGCAGTCATCCAAAATAAGAATTTTAGGGTTGCGCACCACAGCTCTTGCTATGGAAAGGCGTTGCTTTTGTCCTCCGGAGAGTGTAATGCCACGTTCGCCAAGTTTTGTATCAAAACCGTTTGGAAATCGCTCAATATTTTCCAGCAAATCAGCATCCTCTGCTGCTTGTTTAATTTTGTCAAAACCAACCTCAAGTGCCCCAAAGGCTATATTGTTTTTGATGGAATCAGAAAAAAGGAAAACATCTTGAGGCACGTATCCTATTTGGCCACGCAAATTGGACAATTTATAATTTTTAATATCCTTTCCATCTACAAAAATTTGCCCTTCAGAGGCATCATACATACGCAAAAGTAAGTTAGCCAAAGTGCTTTTACCGGAACCAGTGGTACCAATTACGGCCAAAGACTGGCCAGCTTTTATTTCGAAACTAACACTTTCAAGGGCTGTAATGCCTGAATCAGGATAAATGAAAGAAACATTTTTAAACTTAATGTCCCCAGTTATTTCTTTCTCCAAATTTTCATTAGAAACAATTTCATTCTTTGTATTCAAAAACTCGTTGATCCTCTTTTGTGAAGCAGCTGCTCGCTGCACTATGCTGGTTACCCAACCTACACTTGTAACCGGCCAGGTAAGCAAATTAACATAAATGATAAATTCGGCAATGGTACCAAATGATATGGAGCCTTTAATTACTTCAGCTCCGCCAATGTAAACAACCATCACGGTGCTAAAACCTATTAAAAACATAATTAAAGGAAAAAACAATGCTTCAACCCGGGTAAGCTTCAGCGACTTTTCTTTATAATCGTTGCTCTCGGTAGAAAATTTATTTGATATGTCTTTTTCTCTGGCAAAAGATTTAATTACCCTTATTCCTGAAAATGCTTCTTGCACAAAGGTGGATAAGCCACTGAGGCTACGTTGTATTTCTTCTGATCGCTTATTAATTACATTATTTACAAAATAGATACTAAGTGACAAAATGGGTAAAGGAATTAAGGCATACAAGGTAAGGCGCGCGTCAATTTGCAACATGATAGGAATCAAGATCACAAAAAGCACCACCAGGTTGAGACCATACATAATTGCTGGCCCCAGATACATTCTCACCTTACTCACATCTTCAGAAATACGAGCCATTAAATCGCCAGTATTGTTGCGGCGATAAAAGCTTAATGGCAAACTTTGATAATGCTTATAAATATCATTTTTAAGATCATACTCTATTTTTCGGGACATAACAATAATTGTTTGCCTTACCAAAAACAAAAACAAACCGCGTAGTAGGGCCATTAATAAAATAGTTGCCCCATAAATTAACAAACTATTATTGATAATCTCATTGTAGATATCTTGTAAATTCATCCCTTGATAACTATGGTAAATGCTAAGATTATCAGCAACCAGATCAAGTGCATGACGTACTAGCTGAGCCGGGATTATTTGGAAAACAATGGATATAACTACAAATAAAGTACCTAAAATAAGGTAAAACTTATACTTTAAAAAATATTTGTTGAGATAGCTTAAATCTTTCACTGCCTTATGAACGAAATTGTATTTAAAAAGTTCTTATGCAAGATAGTTAAATTGTGATAATGCTAAAAAAAGAACTAATTTTGAACTTGCTTTCAACCCATCGGCTGATAGCGTCAAAAATAGGATATTAGCATTAAAATGTAAAATCAAGAAAGTATTTGAATGGATGAGGTAAATGTAGAGGAGAAGAAAGCTCAAGCCTCCATATTTGATCAAATTTCACAATTGGAGCACGAGCAATTAGTTTTTTGTCATGATGAATATACCGGATTAAAAGCTCTTATAGGTATTCACAATACGGTACTGGGGCCTGCCTTGGGGGGAACTCGCATGTGGAATTACGCTTCGGACCAAGAAGCTGTAACAGATGTGCTTCGCTTGTCTAGAGGCATGACTTATAAAGCTGCCATATCAGGTTTAAATATTGGCGGAGGCAAAGCGGTAATTATAGGCGATGTTTATAAATTGAAGTCGGAAGCTTTGATGCGGCGTTTTGGTAGATTTATCGAAAGCCTTGGTGGCCGGTACGTAACAGCTGAAGATGTAAACATGACCACGCGAGACATGGAGTATATCAGCATGGAAACCAAGCATGTGACCGGACTGCCTGAAACCATGGGTGGTGGTGGAGATCCTTCTCCTGTAACAGCCTATGGCGTGTATATGGGCATGAAATCAATATTGAAAAACCAAACGGGGAGTGAAAGCTTAGAAAATAAAAAAGTAGCGGTGCAAGGAGCCGGCCAGGTAGGATCTCATTTAGTAGAACTTTTAACAAAAGAAGGCGCCAAAGTATTTGTTTCCGATATTTATGAAGAAAAAATAAAAAGATTGGCTACTCATCATAAAATTACTGTAGTTAATCCTGAAGAGATACATAAGCTTAATGTAGATGTATACGCTCCCTGCGCACTTGGCGCCACATTAAATGATCAAACAATACCTGAATTGAGATGTAATATTGTAGCTGGAGGGGCAAATAATCAGTTATTTGATGAAAATATAAACGGCAGAATGCTGAAAGATAATGGCATTGTATATGGTCCTGATTTTTTAATAAATGCCGGTGGCGTTATGAATGTGTACGCAGAATATTTAGGCGGATATAATCGCAAGGTTGTATATCAATTGGCAGAAAATATTTATAGTACTTGCCAAAAAATCATCAATACTGCCAATGCTGAAGACATCACCACTCATGATGCCGCAAAAAAACTAGCTGAAAGAAGAATTAATGATTTAGGCAAAGTGAAATTGGCATTTTAAAATAAACAAGAATAAATTCTTTTCTTTTAATAACTAATTATGTTAAACAGGAGGATATTGAGGGTAAAAGCAATGCAAAATCTTTATGCTTATCAGCAAAATAAGGTTTCTGTGTTTCATATTGCCAGCAATATGATAAGTGAGAGATTTACACCAGATTGGGGTACTGACGAGGCGGTAGTAGAGCAAATGAAATTAGATAAAAAAGAAGCTCAGGCTTTATTCAAAGATAAATACAATAAAGATGATACCATAATAGCCGATGAAGTGAATACTGAGGTAAAAAATGCCATAGTCGATGCCAAAAATTTTTACAAGCAGCAAGTAGATAAGGACTTTCGGCATTTTCGCGAAAATATAACCACATATACTCACAATGTTTACTACCTCTATTTGCTATTACTCAAACTTTTGCTCGAGATAGCTGAAATAATAAGCAGCGATTGGCAGGAAAAGAAAAGAAAGATAGCTTCCAGAGATACTACGCAAATACAGAGCAAAAGTGAACTCAATTTGGTATTGAATAACGTAGTTCAAACGCTAAAGACCAATAAAGCTTTAAATGATGCAATGATGCAATACCAGGTAAGCTGGCAAGCAAAGATAGATACACTAAGACAGTGGTATAAAGAACGGTTAAAAACAGATGAAAAATATCAACAGTACCTAAAAAAATCTAATCCTGGACAAGAAAAAGATGCCGAAATTGCCGATTACATTTTACGCAAGCTGGCATTGAAAGATGATATTCTTACGCCGTTATTTGAAGAAATTGACATATGTTGGGATGAAGACAGAAAAGTGGTAAAAAGCATGATGAGCAAAACCTTGAAATCCATAGAAAGTGAAGGCGGAGAGTTGGAATTAGCAGTCTTGTCTCCTAACTGGGAAGAGGATTTAGCTTATTGTAAAGAGCTTTTTACTCAAACTGTACGAAATGAAAAATTTAATGAAAAAATTTTGCAGGAGCGCATAAAAAACTGGGAAATTGATCGGATTGCAAGTATAGATTATATATTATTGCAAATGGCTATAAGTGAGATGATGTTTTTTGCTAATATCCCCATTAAGGTAACTATAAATGAATTTATTGAAATATCAAAAAATTACAGTACCCCTAAAAGTAAATCTTTTATTAACGGGGTATTGGATGTAATTGCCAATAACCTAACCCAGGAAGGAAAAATTCGTAAAAGTGGCAGAGGATTAATTGACAACAAATAAAAAAGATATTAATATGAGTAAAACAGTAAATACATATTTGGCTTTTTTTTCCGGTTTAGCAGCCGGAGCCATTGTAGGTATGCTATACGCCCCTGATAAAGGAGCCAATACGCGAGATATATTGACTTATTTGCTGGACAAGTATAAAATAAAAATTAAAGAACTGAAAGATGCAATGGTAGAAGGCAGAGGTATTTACTCTAATGAGGCAAAATCAGAAGGACAGCGAGTAGTAACAGACGCACAGACAAAAGCAGAAAAGCTTTTACAGGATGTGGATGATCTGATTGGTCAGATAAAAGGAAAAGATGATGCCACAGAAAATTAATTGCTAAATTTTCAGTTATTAAATAAAAATTCTTAATAACATAAAATTATCATGAAAAAGGTACTATTAATATTGTTTTTAGCCGCCATTTTTGCGGCATGCGACAACACTAAAAAGGAAGCAAAAGAAACTTTTGCTGATACCAAAGCAGAAAATAAAGTAGAGCCATCAGCAGCAGTAGCAGAAAAATCGGCCAAGGGTAAATTTAAATTCGAAGAAATGTTACATGACTTTGGAACGGTAGATGAAGGTGAAGTAGTAACGCACGTATTTAAATTTACCAATGTAGGAGAAGAACCATTGATAATTCAAAATGCCCGTGGGTCATGCGGTTGCACAGTCCCTAAGTATTCTGACGAACCTGTACAACCAGGAGAAACTGGTGAAATAACAGTTAATTTTAATACCAATGGCAGGCCAAATGCCCAAAGCAAGACTGTTACTTTGCTAGCGAATACTGATCCTCCTCAAACTACTTTGAAAATAAAAGCAATGGTGACACCAAAGGCAAATCCAAATCAGCCAATGGGACCGGTAAAATAACATTTATTTATTCAATTTTTATCAATATAACTTAAACTTTTAATTATGTTTGGAGAAGGAGGAGCGTCTCAATTAATTCTTTTATTTGGTATTATTATTATATTTTATTTTTTCATGATCAGGCCTCAGCAAAAGAAGCAAAAAGACCAGAAAAAATTTATAGAACAAATAAAAAAAGGTGATAATGTAGTTACGATCGGTGGAATTCACGGGAAAATAGCTGCCATTGAAGGTAACTTTATTACCTTGGAAGTCGAAAAAGGTGCTCGCATTAAATTAGACAAAACAGCTATTTCGCTGGAATCGAGCAAACAATACCAGAAGTAATATCTGTCGAAAATTTGAAAAGAAAAACCCCTTGATGAATTTCGAGGGGTTTTCTTTTAATAACAATCTCTTTCGGTTATGACCAGCTACTTATATATTTGTGATATTAACTATCAGAAGGATTGAAAATATTAAGATATATATTAAACAAAATCACCAAATTCTTTTCGCGCGGAAGCAAAGAAGATTGGAAAATAATTGCCTTATGCTTTTTTGGAGCTACCATTTTTTGGTTTTTTAATGCTCTCAATAAGCAGTATACAGCTCGTATAAAATATCCTATTTCTTTCGAATTTAATAAGGACAGTGTAGTAGTTGTAAGTGAATTACCAGACAATCTTCGTTTGAGTGTATCTGGCGGAGGCTGGGATTTACTGCGCAAAACTTTTTGGTTTGATATTGACCCCGTAATTATTGAATTAGAGTCTCCTACTGAAACAGAGTATTTAAGTCAGGCGTTTTTAACTCCAATAGTAAGAGAACAAATAAGCCAGATAGAAATTAACGAAATAATAAACGACACTATTTGGATTAATATTGAAGAAAAAATCAGCAAGACTCTTCCAATTAAATTAGATACCACCAGGTTAGGACTTGATCCTGGTTTTAAAATTAGCAGTACTATAGAGCTAAGGCCTGATTCAGTTGCCGTAATTGGACCGTTATCTCAAATAATGGCTATGAGCGACACATTTTTGATTAGATTATTTGACGAAAACATCGATAAAGACTACAATGACGATCTCAATCTTGAAAACTTTTTGCCACGTTTGGTTGATGTTGTACCTGAAGAAATAAATGTACAGTTTAGAGTAAAGAAATATGTAACCGGCAAAATGGCAGTTAAAGTAGAGACTGTGAATTTTCCTTCACGACAGCGATGGGATTTGCAAGACAGTACTATCGTAATATCCTTTACTGCTGCTGAAGAGGAATTTGACAAGTTGGATTCTCAAGAATTTGTAGTGGTTGTTGATTTTCGTAATTTCTCAAAGAAAGACTCTACAATTATTCCTAGCATCATAGAATATCCTGATTTTATAGAAAGTGCCTCAATCAGTTCTTCTGTAAAATTAAAAAGATCGCGCTAGATGTTGCAAATAGGCATCACCGGAGGTATTGGTGCTGGAAAAAGCCTTGTGGCCAGCGTATTTAATTTACTGGAAGTACCAGTGTACAACGCAGACGAAAGAGCAAAATGGCTGATGAACTCCGATCCAAATCTTAAAAAAGCAATAGTGCAATTATTTGGTAAGGACAGCTATAAAAATAACCAACTTAATCGATCTTACCTGGCAGAGAAAGTTTTTCCCCATGCTGACCAGTTAAAAAAACTAAATGAAACCGTGCACCCTGCCGTGGGAAAAGACTATAGGCGTTGGGTCGAAATACAAATTCAAAATAGTTCTTCCTATTGCATGAAAGAAGCTGCTTTAATGTTTGAAACAGCATCTTATCGCCAGCTGGATTATACTTTACTTATTCATGCCAATGAAGAAATACGAATGAAAAGGGTAATGAATAGAGACCCTGATCGTAGCAAAAAGCAAATAAATGCCATAATGCAAAAACAAATGCCAGAAAAAAATAAGCTAATGCTGGCAGATTATATTATAGACAACAATGGTGATAAAATGCTTTTGCCTCAAATACTGAAACTACATGACGTTTTCATTTCTCTCCAAAACAAAAACAAAGCTTGATTTTGAAATAATTATTAGTGCCCTTTTTTACAGTAAAAAAAGAGCTTTCAAAAAATTGAAAGCTCTTCCTGGTTAATGTATAAAAAAGAAAGGTTAGATTAATCTTCGCTAGCAATTGAAACCTGCGCTATGGCATCTTCTTTACTCATCTGCCGGCTTTCATATTTTTGCAACACATCATTTTTCACCATTAAAGTAGTTGACTTTGGCATCTTACAATAATGGCAGTCAAGTAATGAAACTTCTACCATTAGCACATCGTCTTTGTCCATGTCAGGTAAAGTAATGCCATATTCTACCATGTACTCTCTTAGTTTTTCCAACAGTTCTGCCATTGCCTCTTGCATTTCTTCTTTTCGTTGCTCATCTCCGTTATATTCCTGTCTCATAGCCATTTGACTTTTCTGTAGCGACTCCTGCGCGCGCTCTATAGCTTTCTGAGCATGTCCTATTGCTTCCTGGTTTTGTTCCACCGATCTTTGCGCCATTTCCGCAGCTTTTTGGATTTCTTCAGCTTTCATTTGCTCTTGCTCAAAATCAACTGTAATGTCCTGTAACTTCACTGGAACAGTTTTCATTTTTCCCTCCCGGTAAAATGCTACCTTTACTTCATCACCGGGTTCATACTGTCTCAATTTAGACACTAGTCCATCTACATTTCCAATGTCTTCTTTATCAATTTGTACTATCACATCTCTATTTTTTATACCTGCTTTTTCCGCCGGGCTATTTTCATTTACCCTTACTACCAATACACCTTTTTCACCCGGAATTTTTTTCCTCATTTCAAAGTCTTCCAGATTAGCAATTTGTACACCCAGTATACCACGCGGCTCTCGGTTGAAATTCCCTTCATTCCCATCCAGTCCCCGAATATTTTCCATTACTTTATCGTAAACCATGATGGTTTGCTTGTCGTTTTTTCGATTTCTTATCACAATTTTATTTCCGTCAGCACTTATTTCCGGAATCATCATTTCAACCCGGGGCATGAAATTAAACATGAACGGGGTATTGATTTTTACATAATAAATTACGCCAAAGCCATCCATAACCTGGTAAGAAACATTGCCCTTATTTCTGAACTGGTTGCTTTTCATCTGCTCTTCCACTGCACTTTCAAATACTGTAGATAATACTTTATATTCCAGTTTATTGATGGCCTCATCTGTTTTTTCACTCATCGATAATCGATTAAGTAACTCTTGCTTATCTATTTTTCCCGACTTGTATTGAGCAATGTCGGCTTTAGCCACTTCGGCACTAATGATCAAATTTTTATTATTTTCTTCAATTTTGGGCCACACAGAATTCGCTAACACATTGGCTGCACCTGATTTTTGCTGATTATAATACAGGTATATCTTTTCATTTTCTTTTACCTCCCGGGCCAGATTGCCATAGTCTACTATAAATTTCTGCATTAAGTCTTTTACCATTTCATTTCGTAAATCCTCCAGGCTATCCATATTTAAATTACTAGCGTTGCTATTTTCTCTTAATCTATAAACTACATTTTCATTTTGAGAAAAAAAGTAAGAAGAGCTAATATGATAAGTTGGAGTTTGCACAACCAGTCCATATCCATCAATATAGCTGGCTTGTGCACCACCCCTGGAAGCTGTAAGAAAGTCGTGTTGATTGCCCGAAACAAATATTTCAGTGATAATCTTTTCGATCATTTTTTCTTGTTCGCTTTTCAGCAAATTTTCAGCATGGGCTGGACTCATCCACCATATTCCCAGCAATATTATAATTGTATAAAATTTAGTTTTCATTTTCTTCGTCAATTTTCGCAATTAAATTAGTTAATAAATTTTCTGTTTCCTGAATTTTTACATCCGAATCCAATTTAATGGATGTCATCATCGTTTGCATCAGTTCGAAATCCGATTTTCTTTGCTCATTTAAGTATTGATACATATTGGTAAGCACCGTTTGGTAATAATTCTGTTGCTGCTGGTTGGCAGCATTAGTCAAACTGCTATAAAATGCCTGATTTTCTACCATCATGTCCTCCAGCATCACTGCCAATTCTTCTTTTGATACGTATTGGTCGTTTTTAAGAGGAATTGCCAGTGGCTGCCTATTTTTACTGATCATGGCTTGCAATTGCTGCATTTGTATTTGTAGCGAGTCATTGTAGCTACTTAAAAGCATTTGCATCTCTTCTTGATCGTTGTTTTCTTTTTCTGCCAACACCTGTTTTTCTACTACCGGTAGTTCTTTTACCGGCAATTGTGGCTGGCCAAAGCTGATGACCAGACTGTTTTGCTGGGTGCTGATGGTTAGATCAGATACCCAGGCTGCCACGGCTCCGGCTAATAAAAGAATGGTAACTGCAGCTATTTTCCTCCAGGAGCGCAACTTGTTATCCATTTCACTTACCTGCCTGAAACCCGTAAATTGCTCAGCTGGCGGGTTCACTTCCGTTACTTTTTGCATTACCTCCCGCACGCCCATCATGTCTTCTACTTCCCGTTGCTTTTCAGGATTATTTTTCAGATAAGCCTCCATCAGCTTTTGCTCATCTTCGGGCAATTCGTCATAGAGGTAATCTATTATCTTTTCTATATTTGGTTTATATTCCATAGCTAATACTCCCTTTATCTATATTCCATTTGTCAAATATCTTTTTTAATGCAGCCAAACCATAATATAACCTTGATTTGACTGTATTTTCCGAAATCTTCAGTAATTCGGCGATTTCTTTAAATTTTAAGCCTTCAAATTCTTTTAAAATCAGTACTTCTTTTTGCTCGGGGTTAATTTCATTCAAAGCTCTTAGTACCAATTGTTGAGTTTCATTTTTGCCGTATTCCGCTTCCGGGTGATGTGCATTGTCAAAGGCATTATTTTCAAGCTTTTGCACATTGTTATGGCTTACTTTCATAAAAGGCAATACCTTGCTCCGCTTTTCCCGCCGCGATTCTTCTCTACAGCAATTTATAGCAATTTGATAAAGCCAGCTATTAAATTTTTGGTGATCGCTTAAATTTTTAATTTTCCTATACATTAAAATAAAAGTTCGTTGGGTGGCGTCCATAGCTTTGTCGTAGTCGGTTAGGTACCGGTAATTTACGTTGTAAATTTTTTGGTACGATTGCCTAACCAGACGATCCATGGCAGCCTTATCACCCTTTTTTGCTTCAAGTATGGTTTCTTCTGTTACTAACAATTGCTTTGTTTTTTGCTATAGTGATGATAGTATCCGACAAAAAGTTTTAACGGGGGAAATATTTTTTTTAAAACTAATGAATTTAAGCAAAGGTGGCACTTTGTTTTATACTCAATTATTTCAAGTCTTCTTGTATTTACTAATAAGGATATTCCACAATAAATCATATAGAGCCTTAATTTTTCACGATAGCATTCAGTGAGATTCCGGATATTTTTTGTTGTAGCGCATCTAAACGAAAAAGACAATATCAGACAATTTCATATTAGACGTAAAAAGCGACCAATTAGTAAAGGCCGAAATTGTTGTCCCTGAACCAAATGAAATACCATTGAAAAAAGATGGATGGAATTTTAACTGGAGAAAGTCTAGCAAAGAAAAAAATTCCAGAATGTTCATCATAAGAACAATTGGACTAAATCCAAGCGTTGAAGGTGCTTTACAACTAAAAACAGAAAATGAAATGCTCATAATGAATGTTTTAGAAATAGCACCACATAACATCGGACGAAACAATAAGAAATATGATTATGTAGCAGGCTGTTTGATTGCTTTTGCATGTAAAGAAAGTTTCAAATTGAAAAGTGCTTACAAAGGATTTCTAACTTTTATGTCAAAAACAAGCCTAATGAAATGGTATTCGGAAAAATATGGAGCGCCAATGGGACTGGGACAGAGAATGTATATAGATAGTGAGAATGGACTGAAATTGATTCAGGAATACCTTGAAAGAAAATAAAACGATGAAACGAAATAACAACACAGAGCCAACCAAAGGAATATTGACAAATCCAATGGATACTGGAACAGATGATTTTAAAGATTTCCAGGCCATAATGTTGAATAAGGCAAAAAGTCGGTCAGAAGCACAGCAAAGGGAGATTGAATTGCTGTCCATCAAATTTCAAATGCAAGATTATTTGGAATCTGAAGTAACTGAGCTTAAGCTTCCGGGAGAATTTTTAAAAGAATACTTGAAAATGCTGGAAATTCCTCAAAAGAAATTTGCTCATTACATCGAAATAAATCCTTCAAATTTGAGCAAGTTAATTAAAGGAGAGCGGCCAATTAATTATGAATTAGCAATCATATTGGGAAGTATTTTTAATAATGACCCAATGCTTTGGATTGAAATACAAGCAAAAAACGAACTCAAAAAAATCAGAAAAAACAAAGCGAGAAGATTCAATAATTATTCATTGAAAGACTTAATGACCTAAGAGAAAACGCGCGGCAACAAAGCTGTATACGGCAGCCAGGGCTCCACAGCAATTTGCTGGCTTCGTTCTCCCCGGTCAGTCGCGCTTGGCCTGAAACTTTCGTAAATGGCAGAAATGCCCCGGCCAACCGCATACAGCCGGGCGTTAATAATTATAAAATGGAAAAATCCCGGAATGTGTATGTTTAGGAAAAATCAATGAAATCAACTAATTTATTATTTACCGATTCTGTCGATGGCGACGGAATCCAGAAGCGTATAGCCATCGGCGGGCTTTGTAACTTTTACACGTACGGTTGTAGTTCCCTGGTCAATCATTTTCAGTTGTTGGGCTGCAACCTTTGATAAATCAATGATGCGTCCTGATACATAAGGTCCCCGATCGTTGATGGTTACCGTCACGCTACTGTCATTTTCCAGGTTTATTACTTTCACCTCTGTACCAAGAGGCAAGTACATGTGAGCGGCAGTCAGCGAATCCTGAAAGAAGAGCTCACCACTTGCTGTGGGTTTACCTTGAAAAAAATCGGCATAGTAGCTGGCTATTCCTTCCTGCTGGTAAGATGGTGCTTCTTCCTCCTTGGTTTTGCAAGCACTAAAAAAAGCAATGATTATAAATATAAGTATTAGCCTTTGAATTATCATAGCTCAAAAATCCAGGTTAAAAGTTCAATCCTAGTACATATCTACCAAACGATAGAAGTCAACCATGGTTATACGGAAACCTTCTTTGGTATCAGTATCAGGAAATAACTTTACA
This sequence comes from uncultured Roseivirgaceae bacterium, assembly GCA_964592475.1. Lineage (GTDB taxonomy): Bacteria > Bacteroidota > Bacteroidia > Cytophagales > Cyclobacteriaceae > CAZQEZ01. The sequence goes on along the minus strand of CAZQEZ010000043.1, from coordinate 2,770 downwards.
GTATCCTGATTAATTTTTATGTAATTGGTTTTTTCATTCAAAATGTTATTGTAAACCTGACTTGCAATATCGAAATGGACTTTTTTATTTACCAAAGGGAATGTTTCAGATTGAAAGCCAATGCTATCTTTCCATAGCAACTGCAAACTTCCAAGTTCATTAATCTGTTGGTCAAATTCGATTAAAATGTAGGCTTCGTCTTCACGCCAGTTGTGCACAATTTGAGGAAATAATAACGACTCATGCTTTAGCAACTTCTTGTTTTTATACACATCCAGTTTCGCAGCCGCTATTTCATCTTTATTATAATAGGTCTGCCGTACATTTTTAAAAAACAGCTCAGAAGCATCAGAAGTTTTGAATTTAGCTTTTTTACTGTTTATCCGGGTTTCTTTATCGGGATTGCAGCCAAATGATAAAGCGATGATTAGGAGAAGCGATAAATTTTTCATAAGCCGGTAACACAGTGTAGGTAGAAATGTTAGAAACGACCATGATTTCATAGAAACTCATTTATATGATTTTTCATAACTATAATAACTCCTTCAACATTTCCTCTTTATTTAAAATAAATGCCTTATATAAGCCATATATATTAGTTTCCTCGTAGATTAAAGTTGATATAAAATTCTTATCGATTTGATATATTTTTGACTGAGGATAAGATAAAACTATGGGAGAATGTGTACAAATAATAAACTGAGAGTTTTGCTGAACTAATTGATGGATTCTGCTCAATAAAGCCATTTGACTTGTAATGGATAAAGCTGTTTCCGGTTCATCAATTAAATAAAGTCCATTACCTCCAAACCTATTTAAAAATATTGATAAAAAAGATTCTCCGTGAGATTGTAAATGCAATGATTTACCACCATAACTTTGTAAAATCCGATTATCAATTTGAGAAAGATTGTCTATCTCGGACGAAATATTATAAATATTATCGCCTCTAAGAAAAAAACTGTCTTTGGGTCTTATAACGCCCTTTATTAATCTTAAATAGTTATATAAAATAGAATGAGTATCTTTTGTTGAAAAGTTAAAACTTTTACTTCCGCCTTCCGGATTTAGGCCATAAGCTAATGCGATTGCCTCTAATAGTGTTGATTTGCCGATACCATTATCGCCGATAATAAAAGTCACATTCGGGTGAAATTCTATCTCACTTAAATTCTTGATAAAATCTAAGGAAAATGGAAAATCATTATAATTAGATATTTCTGCATGTTTAATTTTGGCCGAAATTAAATATTGCTTTTTCAATTATTTCATATATATTAAACTTACACTTAAAAAAATAATTTAAATCATCTAATATCTTCATATTGCTTCTGATCTATATTAAACCCTCTTTAATTAATTGATCTTGTAAATCATAAAATTGCATCAATAGGTCGTTATCGTGGGTTTTCTCTAATTCACCTACCTTTTTTGGGGTTGTAATTTCATCAATTAGAGTATATGATATATCAATTTTACTTTCCAATTTCAAGATTTTTTGCACCCATTTTTTTTGAATATCACCATCAAATCCTGAAATATTAACTGTGTAATCATATTTTCTTCCTTTTTTTTCCATTAATATGATCACAGAAACATGCCCATTTTGATCCAGCAATCCTAGTTTATAAGCTTTATTATCAACTTTTACGGTTATACCATTCATATTAAGGTTTTTAATTATCAAGCAATCCTTTTTTTTTCAACTTTTCCTTAAGTAAATTATATTGAGAAATTAATAACTCATTTCTACTTTCTACAAACTTCTGAGAACTGATAGGATTATCTATATTTTTAAGCTTAGTAAATCTAATTTTGATGGAAGTATGAAGCTCGATAACTTTATGTATCCATTCCTTTAAGTGATCTCCTTCAATTCCGCTGGAAGATATAGAACAATTAAAATTATTATCCTCGGATTTTTTGAATATTAATATAATTGAAACATGACCTTTTTCTTCTTTTATTCCAATTTTATGCTTATTCTTATCTAACTCAATAGTTATTCCTCTCTCCATTATTTTAATCAAATTTACCTGGTATTTTACAATTATATTTAGGCCATATGCCTTCGTCCTTAATACACATACTTAAACAGAAGTAATTCTTCCATTTTTTGCTTGTTTGTAAATGTCGCTTTTTACAATTTCTAAATATTTATCTTTAGCAATGGATGTGAATTGTCTATTAATATTAGCCTGATCCACGAAATCCACATCACTGCAATTAGTATAAAATAAAAGTAATAAGATAATAAAAGTAGTTATTTTTTTCATGGTTAACAGTTTTAAAATTAATAATCAAAATTAATAATCAAAATTAATAATCAAAATTAAATAATCATTTTTTTATACCCTACAAGCTCTCAAAATTAATTGGTTATCTTAATCATGACATTAGCAAATCTTTTACAAACCCTCCGCATTTAACTTAACTGCATACAATCCCTCACGGGCGGTCATATACAAGGTCTTCCCGTCCGCTCCACCGAAAGTACAGTTGGCGGGTAGTTCTTCAGGTTTGATAATTCCCAGAAGTTTGCCTGCAGGTGACAAAACCAGCACCCCTTGGGGTCCGGTGCAGTACACATTACCATCTTCATCTACCGCAATGCCATCCGGGTGGTTATTGCCAAACTCCGCTGCATCAAAAAACAAGCTACCGGTAACTGGCAAGCCTTCTTCATTGAGCTCATAGCGGTACCAGCGTGGTGCCTCATTTTGAAAAGAGCCCACGTACAATAATTTTTCATCTGGTGAAAGGGCGATCC
>CAZQEZ010000042.1:0-32490 GCA_964592475.1 uncultured Roseivirgaceae bacterium | reverse complement strand
TTCAACACCAGCTTCATCATATACCTGCACAGTTTTAAGTTGAAGCTCATCCACCCCTATACTTTTACTCATATTTTCTATGGTTCCAATTTGATGTTCGTTGTGCTGCATTACTATAAATTGAAAAATTATGTGCGGTGTTTTTGATTTTAAAGCTGCTTTGGCAGCGACCAATGCTTTAGTTCCTTCAATTACTTTATCAAAACTTCCTCCAACCCGATATTTTGAATAAGATTTCTGATCGGTTCCATCAATAGAAATAATAATTCTATCAAGTCCGGATTGTACAGTTGCTTCTGCATATCTATTCAAATAGTGCCCATTAGTACTGGTAGCTGTATATATTTTATGGCTGTTGGCCTTTTCAACCATTTGCAAAAAGTTAGGATTGAGGTAAGGTTCACCTTGAAAATAAAGTAAAAGATACACAAGATTTGCTTTATTTTGGTCTAGTAATCGTTCAAAATTTTCCATCTGCAAATTACCAATGGGCCTGGTAAAAGCTCTTAATCCACTAATACATTGAGGGCACCTCAAATTACAATGCGTTGTAGGTTCAATTGATATGCTCAATGGCATTCCCCATAAACCCGGTTTTTTGCGTAATCGGCTAAAATAAAAACTGAATAAGATTTTAAATCCATTCAAAATTTTATATGGAGATAATTTCTGTATAAAATTTATTGTATCGGAATACTTATTTAACATCAAATTATATATTAGTGCAAGGGAGCAGGTAATATTTACCCCACTATTAATTTAAAATTTCTTTAATAAACATTAGCATATTCAAGGCATTATTGCGAGAATTGTAAAAATATTTTACTATTCGAGGAAATAATCAAATATTATGAATACTCATATTGTTAGAATTAACAAATAATTCTGAATTATTGAAAATATTATAAATTATTTATAGCATAGTAACATAAACAGTATGAGAATGTTCTACTATTAAAATTCAAAAGTAAATAAAAATGACGTTAAAGGAAATTTTTAGTAAGGAAGACGATTTTCAACAGTTGATCAATGAATTATTGAATACTGAACTTAAACTACAGAGCATATATCCCAAAATGGCAAAACAAGCAACAGATGCTGAAACCAAAGAGTATTTCAGCAATTTAACCAAACAAGCAACTGATCAAATTGTACGCTTAGAAGAACTTTGTGAAATTTATGATATTAATCTCGATTCATTGGATAGCTTTGAGATAAGCTCTATGATGCTCGAGGCTGAAAAAATGTCATTAGACATCACGGATATTGATAACATTAGTATCACCAATCATGAATTAGTGAAAACTGCCGAAAAAATAAGGGTACAGGAAAAATATTTTATTGACAATGCTATAAACCTGGCCAGACAGCTTAATTATTTAGAAGCGGTAGATATTTTGAGCTTTACCAATCCGGAAATTTACTATCAGATAAACATACGCTAATTTAGGCCATTTTTGAGCGTTTGATTAAATAAGAAGTTAATATTTTTTCATAATCCTGGTGAATATCGGCTTCAATAAAGTCGATCTTGAAATCACCGCATTTAATTTTCAAATCGTGATAATATTTAGCTACATACTCACGATATTGTTTACGCATTTGGCTTGGCTGAAGCTTTAATTTTTCATTTGTTTCCAAATCTATAAACTCGTAAGGTCGATCTTCAAATTCAAATTCAAATTCTGTTTTCTTATCTATTACATGAAAAATAAGCACTTCATGATGATTATGTTTTAGATGCTGCAGCGCCGATAAGGTTTGCTCTACTTGATCGTGATTATCAAATAAATCGCTAAAAATAATTACTAATGATCTGCGATGAAACTTTTTTGCAATTTTATGTAATGTGTCTGCTACTGCTGTTTTTTTATTCTGATGACCTTCCCGGAGTAGCTTTTCCATTAAAATAAACATCTTGTGCAAGTGCGAACCTGTAGATTTAACCTGGGTTTGCACTTCAATATCCTGTGCAAAAGTAGTAAGACCTACAGCATCTCTTTGCCTATGCAAAAGGTAAGCAAGTGTAGCACCTGCCATCAAGCTGAATGTGATTTTGCCGTAATTGGGTAATGGATAATACATTGATGAAGAATTGTCAATTACTATTTGACAGCGCAAATTAGTTTCTTCTTCATATCTTTTCGTATATAGGCGGTCTGTTTTGGCAAAAACCTTCCAATCAATGTGACGGGTAGATTCTCCGGTGTTATATAATCTATGCTCTGCAAATTCTACCGAAAAACCGTGGTATGGCGACTTATGCAAACCGGTAATAAAACCTTCTACCATTTGTCGGGCCAACAATTCAATGTTGCCAAACTCCCTGATTTTCTTTATATCAAGCTCCATTTATCAAAAATACTGATTATATTTTAGAAAAAAGTTTTCCATCTACTAAACTAAATAAGTTAGGCGCTATTATTTCTTAAATGTTAATTTTCACTGTTTTAGCAAAAAAATAGAATAATTGATTGTAAATGATTTAATTTATAAATAAATTTAAATTTGAATTGCAAAAACCAGCTGATTTTAATTGTAAAGCTTTTGAAAAATAAAAAAGTTAAAAATTTTAATAAAAAAAGCTAATTTCCCAAAAGTTAATATACTTTTGTATGTGCAGAAATTACATTGAAAAAAATATATCAACAATAAAAAAAATCAATTTTTCATAAAAACAACAGCATTGTGGCAGATAACAAGGAAAACGAAAAAATTGAATTATACTCTAATAGGGTAAGGGCTGGTAAAAGAACGTATTTCTTTGATGTGAAATCAACACGATCAAATGACTACTACTTAACTATTACTGAAAGCAAACGTCGTTCTAAAGATAAAGAAGATGGCTTTTTTTACGAAAAGCATAAAATATTTCTCTATAAAGAAGATTTTGAAAAATTTATCAAAGCGCTAAAGGATACTGTTGATCACGTGAAGGATGAATTAATGCCTGATTTTGATTTTTCACAATTTGAAAAAGAAGATCACGAAAAGGAATCAGAAGAGATGGATAATGATTTACGTTGGGATTAATATTCCTATTGACAATATCTTCAATTCACATTTTTTTAAAATTCACAATATAGCTTCATGTTTAATCGCACGATCGTTAATATAATCGTCATTCTCACGATTTTTGTGCTTTTGGCATGGTACTTTTCTAATATTTTTATTTATCTTGTAATATCAGTTGTTATTTCTGCCATTCTTCGTCCACTTACTAATCGTATCAATCAGCTTTACCTTTTCAGAATCAAAGTTCCACGTTTTTTAGCGGTAATTATTTCTTTTTTAATATTGATCACCATATTAGGTTTATTCATAGTTCTGTTTATTCCTCTGGTCAATGAACAGATACAAGTACTAAGTAATATTAATTATGAAGGCCTCTGGGAAAAAATAAAAGCACCAATAAACCAATTTGAAAATTTTCTTATTGAGAATAACCTCACTGATAAAGAAAAGGAATCGTTGGTAACAAACCTACAACAATATCTTTCCTCCATTGTAGAGCCGCTAAACGTAACAAAATTTATCAATAACATTATTTCATTAGCCGGTAGCTTTTTTATAGGATTCATTGCAGTTATTTTCATCTCATTTTTTCTGCTTTATGAAAAAGGCATATTTCGCAGGCAAATTATTTCTCTTATCCCCAATAAATTTTTCGAAGTATCAATTGCCATTATTTACAAAATCGAGAAACTATTAAGTAATTATTTGATCGGCCTTTTATTTCAAATGTTTTCAGTATTTACCATTGTATATGTGGGACTTACAATAGTAGGCATAAAATACTCACTAGCTATCGCGGTATTTGCGGCTTTTGCAAATTTAATTCCATACCTGGGGCCCATTTTAGGAGCATCCTTTGGAATTATTGTAGGAATCAGCACGGCTGGTGATCTGGCCACGGCCAATGATTTTCTATTTCTTACTTTAAAAATAATTGGCGTTTTTGCCACAGTGCAAATGACTGACAACATTTTTCTGCAACCTCTTATTTTTTCAAAAAGTGTAAAAGCCCATCCTTTGGAAATTTTTATCATTATCTTTGTGGGTGCTACTTTGGCGGGTATTCCGGGAATGATTGCAGCTATACCCGTTTACACGGTGCTGCGGGTATCATTTTTAGAATTTCACAAAGGCTATAAGGCGTATAGCATATTTAAGTTAAAAACCAATTAAAATACCAATAATTTATTTGAAGAATGGCGTTACATTGCGGAATTGTAGGATTACCAAATGTGGGTAAATCAACTTTATTTAATGCATTATCAACAGGAAAAGCAGAAGCGGCTAATCGCCCTTTTTGTACCATAGAACCTAACCTGGGAGTTACTTTTGTACCCGACCAAAGACTAAATATACTGGAAGAAATTGTTAAGCCTCAGAAACTTATACCTACAACAATGGAATTTGTAGACATTGCCGGCCTGGTTAAAGGAGCCAGTCGGGGTGAAGGATTGGGCAATAAATTTTTAGCTAATATTCGTGAAGTAGATGCCGTAATACATGTGGTTAGGTGCTTTACCGACCTAAATGTAGCTCATGTTGCTGGTGATATTAATCCGGTGTTTGATAAAGAAATTATAGATGCAGAGTTGCAGATAAAAGATCTGGAATCGATCGAAAAAAAAATAAGCAAAGTAGAAAAAATTGCAAAAACAGGAGACGCAAAAGCCAGAAAAACCTTATCCTCTCTGCAGATGTTTAAGGACAACCTAGAAAATGGAAAAAGTATTCGTGATATAGAAATATCAGAAGAGGACGCACAAGCAGTGGAAGATTTGCAACTACTTACTGGAAAACCTGTGATTTATGTTTTAAACGTTGATGAGGATAGTATCAATACCGACAATGAGTTTGTAAAGAAATTTAAAGAAGCCATAAAAGAAGAAAAAGCAGGAATTGTAAAAGTATCTGCTTCATTGGAATCTCAGATTGCTGAGCTTGAAGAGGAAGAAAGAGCAGAGTTTTTGGCTGAATACGGACTAAAAGAATCAGGCCTGGATCAATTAATAAGAGCCTCCTATGCGCTTCTTGATTTAATTACTTTTTTCACTGCCGGCCCTAAAGAAGTGAGGGCATGGACTATTGAAAAAGGGTGGAAAGCCCCGCAAGCTGCCGGAGTTATTCATACCGATTTTCAAAAAGGTTTTATAAAGGCAGAAGTAATTAAGTTAAAGGATTACGAGCAATATAAAACAGAGGCTGCTTGTCGCGATGCTGGCAAAATATCAATAGAGGGAAAAGAGTACATAGTTGAAGATGGTGATATTATGCATTTCAGGTTCAATGTATAAATTAGCGGAGCCTATTTGCATCTTTACAAACATTTTTTAACTTTAACCCGTTTACAAATTTTAAATAACCAAATAATAAGTATAAATAGCGCAAAATAAATATGTTTCAGTTACTTTTTAAATATTTTTTGTTTTCATTAAACTACTTTATTCAAGAATTTTTATAGTTATTTTTTTAAAGATATAAATATTGCGTTTTGAGGGTTAGAATTATATTCATACTTAAAAATAAAGGCTCAAATGTACCTTTTCACCATCAATTCTTATTAGCTCAGCTAATTAAAGGAATTCTTGTGAAAGGAGGTGAAGAAAGATACATGGATTATCTTTTCTACAACTTCTCCGGATTAAAAGGTCAAACTAAAATTAGTAGAAATGGCCTCCATTATTATTCAAGCAGAGTAACGCTTGTCCTTTCAAGTTTAAATCAGGATTTCTTGGATTATTTTCTCAAAGTTCTTTTTTCATTTCCCCAAATAGAAATTGGGAACCTCTTGCTGGTGCCAGAAGGTGTTGAAAAAGAAAATATGCCTGCTATTGAAGAAAATACTAAATATATATGTATCTCTCCGCTAGTTTTGATCAAACCATCATTTAATGATGTGGAAGGGAAAAAATTTATCATGCCCGAAACAGATGAATTTTCTGATTTGCTCTATGAGTCTACCATTAAAAGAATGAAAGAACTCGGGTATTATGATGAGAAACAAATTGCCTCATTTTTTAAATTTCAGGTAGTTCCCGATAAAAACTATTTAGCCAAAATTGAAGAAAACCAGAAAAAATTTGCAAGAATTTATCCCGTTTTTGACCAGGATGTAAAGTATGAAGTAAGAGGGTATACATTTCCATTTACACTATACGCGGCCAAAGAAGTGCAGGAATTTGTGTTTAACTGCGGACTAGGTATATATGCCTACAAGGGATTTGGCATGCTAGATTTGGCTAATATTGATCCTACCGGAAGAACCTCGGAATATAAATTTTAATCTGCTAGAACATAGGGTGATAGTTGATATGCTTATATCCTACTAATATGTCAGCTACAGAAGCAGGTGGACGATAATAAACAAATATTTCATAATCATTCTCTGTTTCAAAATGAGTACCTTCCACGGCAAATGGTGTCTTTTCATTTTTTAAATAATATTGAAAATTGTACCAGCCTTGCTTGAGTAACAGAGTACCGGTATAACCTTTCAAATCAGCCTGATAATTTAGTTTAGCCTCCTCTAATAGGTTCCAATTAGTGAGTTCTCCAAAAATATAAACCGGATCCTGATATTTGCCAGGTGCGTCTAGAAAGAAATGCACATTAACATATTCTGCTTGCAATAAAGCATTGCCAGCATCTTTGGTGTCAATTATATATTGCCCATTCAAATCTTGATATTGTGCATAAGCATCTGCTCCTCTTATTTTATCTTTTACTAAAAATGCTTCAACCGAATACTCTTTAATGTTGATATCTCCTACATTTTGACCACCAAAATTTACTGACCGCAAATCGAAAAATCGATATTCATTTCCACCCTTGAAGTTATTTTCCAAATTAAAATGCCGATATTCCAGCATCTTTTGGTCTATCCTCATAAAGGTAGGCTTGAGATCAGTAATAGTATTGTCCCAACGTTGGTTTTGTCTAATTACTACTTTTATATCTTGCATTGGATCCACCACGTCCAATTGCCCATAATTTAAGGTAAAACTGACTTCTTGATTAAAATCCCGCTCTACCACACCGGAAGAATTTTGTATATCAGCACCTATAGCAACACGCTGTGTATGTATCATAAACCTTTGGGTGAGTACCGCCTTATCTTCATCATCTTCCGGATAGATGGCAACAACGTAATTTCCCGGCATTTTTACTTTGGGTATTTGAAACCGGTAATGTACATAATATACTCTAGTATCAAATGAATACTCATACTCTTCTATAAAAAACTCATTGAAATCATATAGAAACTCCATGTTATTCAGAGTTGATTGTTGCCAGTTTGCATTGCAATGATAAATTTTTGCATTGTATAAAATAGCATCTTGTCTTAAATCGTCAAATTCCAAAATTAATGGTTGGCTACTATTAAGCTGCGAAACAGCGGAATTGAGCACATCTTTACCAGTACCATCGTACAAATAAAGCTGTACGCTTTTAATTTGATCGTTATAAACCTTATCTTCCATTTGAATTTGCCCCATTAAAGAGTCAGCTGAAACTGAAAGTAGTAACGTAAATACAAACCTTACAAAAAAAGTGACATTTAAAATAATATTCATAAGCTATGATAAAACCCCGACTAATTAACTGTTAGTGAACAATTTAGATTGTCTAAAAAAAGAAAAAGTTTTTACCAAACATAAAAAAATAAATAGGTGATTACAACTTTAATTGCAAAATTTGTGTCAAATTTAAAGTGAAGGAAATCATGTTAAGCTCCGGCGTCGCTATGCATAACGAAATTGAGCTCATAGACGGTTGTATAAAAGGCGAACAAAAAGCCCAACGGCAATTGTACGAATTGTATTCGCACAAAATGCTTGCCGTCAGCTTGCGCTATGCCAAATCGCAGCCGGAAGCCGAAGATATTTTACAAGAAGCATTTATAAAAATATTTAAAAATATAGGAAGCTTTAGAAGAGAAGCAAAACTATATACTTGGATAAAAAGAATAGTAGTAAATACCGCCCTCAACTACCAAAGGAGTAAATTGTACCTATACCCAATGGTAGATTTAACTGAGATGCATGATATGAAAGAAGAGAGAGACAATATTTTGGGCAGGTTTCAGATGGAAGAAATATTAACGATGATACAGGAGCTTCCAACAGGATGCCAGGTGATATTTAATCTTTTTGCAATAGAAGGTTATCAACACGATGAAATTGCCAAAGAATTAAATATAAATGTAGGCACCTCTAAATCGCAATACGCGAGAGCCAAGGTGTTGTTACGGGATATGATAGAAAATGCTGAAAAAGAGCGCTATGAAAAATTTAAGTAATAGAGGATTGTTTGAAGATAAGCTAAAACACATGTTTGAAGAAGCAGAAGCTAAGCCTTCTAATGATCTTTGGACTAGAATAGATGCTGACTTGGCAAATGAGAAAGCCAATAGATATAAAAGGAAAATTTTTATTTACCAATGGATAGCTGCTGCAGCTGTTTTTCTTGCTATTAGCTTTGCTGCTATAAGTTTGTTTTATCAGCAACCTGATATTCAGGAAAATACCGCTGAAATAAAAGAACCTCAAAATAAAAACAATAATCTCACTGAGTATTCGCAAACTAATAAGACAAACAAAATAAAGAAAAACAAGGAGACTAAGGTAAATTCCGGTGGGAATGAAAATAAAACAGATAAAATAATTGAGAGACCGCACAATAACAATATTGCTTCTCTTACCCCGGTTGATAAAACTAAGCAAAACAATAATAAAATACCATCAGCCACGGGTTTTGGTAGTCAGTCGATTGAACAAATAGCGTTGGCAAATGATCTGGCAATAAAACAGAAACTACCTTTACATAAGCCAGAGGGGCTAAATAGACCTACCTATAGGTACATTTATAAAGTACCAACCATAAAGGATCTTGAGCTTATTGTAAAAGAGGAAAAAACTAATGAAAAATTTTGGGCTGGTGTTAATTTTTCGTCAGGCATGTTCGACCCGGGGTTTTCCGAATCAGGCAGCTCATTTGCAATAGCATCTGATGTGGCCACCAATCGAGATGCCACCAGTGTAATTCCTGGCAGTGCTGCTTCTTTTAAAAACATTAATGCCGAAAGTTATAATGTAAGCCCTGCTAATAACGAAGAAAGGGTTTCACCCGGTATTTCTTATACAGCAGGCATAAATACAGGGTTCAGAATAGGCAAAAGATTTACCATAGAAACCGGCTTATCTTATATGGAAAATACCAATCAATCGCAAACTTCGAAATATATTGAAACCCGCGAAGAAAGTAGCGTTCCACTTACCATGGCTAATTATGGTGATCAGGCTTATAATTTAAGTAGGGTTAATTATTCACAAGAAGAAATTAGGCTAAATAATTCTTATGAATTTGTAACCATACCTGTAAAAGCGGCTTATTGGCTTTTGCAGTCAGATCTTAGTTTAGCACTATCGGCAGGAGTTTCTACAAATATTTTCATTCAAAATAATATAACAAATCAAACCAATGATCTGGAAAATATCTCGGTAAAGCCTGGCGAAGAATCTCCATATCGCGATATTTATTTTAACGGCATATTGAGCACTCAACTAACTTATCAACTACCCGGTGCCAATTACAGTATTATGATTGAACCAAGCTATTTATTAGCGTTAAATAATATGACAAAAGAAGATTATTATTTCAATAGCCGACCCAGATCTTTTATGCTAGGTATAGGTTTACGATATCATTTCAACTAAATTCAATGCAACCTGAACCTAATAATGCGTGTCAATAAATTTGATGTAATTGTATTATTTGTAATAACATGAAAAAATTCATTTGGCTTATAGGTTTGTTTTTAATGCCGGGTTGTTCTGAAGAAGATTTTGAACCAGCATTAGACTACGTTTCTTACTTCGACTTTATAGATGGCAACCAAAATTGGGAAGCCTCAGTCAGTAATTATTCGTTAGATCTAGAGCAATCTTTCCAGTATGAGTTGATCCACCAAAGCTACTTTTTTGATGGCAATAACAAAACTGCCTTAGAGCTAAAGCTACAAGAGCTACCTAAAAATGCATTTGTGTACTTGCGTAACAACATAAAGGGCTTAAAGCCTGAAACACAATACCAGGTAACATTTGAAATAGAACAACAATATAATTTTGCCAGTATCCTGGCTACCATTCCTGATGTTTATTATTACAAAGTTGGCTTTAGCAATGTAAAACCAGAATCTGTAATAACAGAGCAAAATAACCAAGAAAACAAAATAGTTCTTAATTTAGAATTACCAAATTCACAGATCAATTATAATACTATTAATCTGTCAGATGATTTGACTAAGCAGCCAAATCATGAATCAAGAACCCTGGATAATTTTGATAACCCGCTATTGATTAGAACTAATGAAAATGGTGAATTTTGGGTTTTATATGGCCACACCATCAATGAGATTTCTACCTACAGCATTTTATTTGACACAATTATAATCTATTATGAAGAAATTGAGGTTCGATTATAATTAGAATTAGCATAAAAAGATTGTACAAATAGTAGTAGCACCTCATATAGTACTATTACTGCACTGATAAAACAATAAATAAACGGAAGAGCTGATGAGAAGACTACTTGTAAGCCAACAAAACGAATTAGCAGGAATTTTATATCGACTTATTATATTTGCCGGATTATTATTCCTTTTGTGGGTAATGCCCAAAAGCTGTAGCCATAAGATGTTTCACTCCGAAAAGGCACCAGCTACTGAAAAGGTACTTATCGGAACAATGAATCACTGACATAACTCATTATAAAGCTGTTTTGCCTGCACGTCATTTTGTTCTACTTGGGCCAGATGCTCACAAGCCACCTCAGTTTCACCAGTTTTATAAAGCGCTTGTGCCAGTAAAGTATTCAGATTTAGAATAGTGTGATCCAAGTCCCTGGCATGTTGTAAATACTCCACAGCCTTTTCAAAATTGGCCTGCTTCATTGCCAGAATACCCAAATTGCGATAAGCCCATCCATTTAGCGGATCTATATCTAAACTAACTTTTAAATCTTCTTTTGCGGCCTCTAAGCTGTCCTTTTTTAAGAACAGGTACGCTCGGTTATTGATAAAATAAGGATTGTAAGCATCCAAAGCCAGCGCTCGCTCAAAACTTTTTTGGGCAGAGTCTAACTTCCCCATTTCGGTTAAGACCAAACCGGTAACATTATAAATTTCCGGCTGCTCAGCATTTACCGATTGGGCTTTACTTAAATATTTCAGTGCCTTATCAAATTGCCCTTGATAATATTTCACTGTGGCTAAATTTACATATGATTCAACATTTGTAGAGTCGTAGGAAATAGCAAGATCAAATTCCCCTACAGCTTCTTCATAGTTTTGCATACCTACATAAACCAGGCCGCTAGTAAAATAAACGTAAGCCGAATCCTGATTTAAGAGCTTTAAAGAGTCTAAATCGGTTTTACTTTTTTTATAATCTTTTAGTTCGTAATAAGCATTAGCCCTGTTGTAAATTGCATCTGCAAAAGATGGTTTAAACTTAATAGCCTTGTTATAATCCTGCACTGCAAGTGCTAATTGACCCATTTCAAAGTGCGCGATACCTCTATTATTGTAAGCATCTGCAAAACTACTGTCTATTTTAATTGCTTCGTTGTAAAACTTAATCGCCTGCTGATATTCATTATTTTCTAACGAAAGATTGCCTTTGAGAAAAAATCGATTCTTTTCAGTTTCTGCTGATTCGCAGCCAACGATAATTAATAAGCTAAAAAGTAAGATAATTATCTTTTGATTATGTGTAAAAACCATTTTGTGTTAATTTTATGCTTTTATCAAATGTTGAGACCAATCATTTTCTTATCAACAAATTTGACCCTTTCAGGGTTAAGCAGTTTTATTTTTTGTCAATATTTTATATGCAATCATTAAATTTAGGAGTACTCGGTGTTTCGGCCCATTTTATCAAGCGAGTTTTTTTACCTTTAAAAGACGTACAGGAGGTAAATATTTATGGTATTGCTTCGCGCAATAAAGATAAAGCCGGTAAGGTAGCCCAAAAATTGGGAATAAGTAAAGCCTATGACGACTATCAGCAACTTATCGATGACCCCGCCATAGATTTCGTGTTTATCCCTTTACCCAATCATCTGCATCTGGAGTGGATCAAAAAGGCAGCAGATGCCGGAAAACACATCTTATGTGAAAAGCCCATTGCCATGAATACAGCGCAAGCAAAAGAAGCAGTTGCCTATGCCGAGGAAAAAGGAGTGAAATTAATGGAAGCCTTTATGTACCGGTTTCACCCTCAATGGATGAGAGCAAAAGAGCTGGTACAAATAGGAGAAATAGGTGCCATTACTGCTATCCATACATTTTTTAGTTACAACAATCCAGATCCTTCTAACATTCGGAATATTTTAGAATATGGGGGTGGCGGAGTGATGGATATTGGTTGCTATGCCATATCGGTTCCACGCTTTTTTCTTGATAAAGAACCCAAAAGAGTGGTAAGTACCATAGTGAAGGATTCTGAATTTAAAACTGATAAGCTATCTTCAGCTATTATTGATTTTGGTAGTGCACAAGCTACTTTTACCGTAGCTACTAAAACGTATCCTTATCAAAAAGTAACCATTCATGGATCATCAGGAAATATTACAGTACAAATTCCTTTCAATACCTTCCCTGATGTGCCGGCATTTATTACGGTAGACACCAAGATTGGCTTACGTAATATTGAGTTTCCTGCAGCGGATCATTATGGTTTAC
This sequence comes from uncultured Roseivirgaceae bacterium, assembly GCA_964592475.1. GTDB lineage: Bacteria > Bacteroidota > Bacteroidia > Cytophagales > Cyclobacteriaceae > CAZQEZ01. The sequence goes on along the minus strand of CAZQEZ010000042.1, from coordinate 19,736 downwards.
AGTTTGAAGCTTTTGCAAAATCAATATTACAAAACAAGCGTGTGCCAACGCTAGCTGAAGATGCTATAAATAATATGAAAGTAATTGATGCAGTTTTTCAATCTGCTGAAAAAGGACAATGGATTAATTTATAAATGAATAAAACTATTATGGAAAATCAAGTTAACCAATTTGCAAAGCATTACAGGATATTAGGAATCTTGTATATAGTTTATGGTATCATGAATTTATTGATACTTACATTTACTTTTTACGCGCTTGATACCATACTAAGCATGGTAGAAATTGAACAAGAAGCTATTCAAATTATCAGAACCGTAGGATTTCCCGTAGGTATTGCTTTTGCAATATTATTTATACTTTCAGTGGTTGCGGGTCTTATTATAAACCCTCATAATCAAGGTAGCAAAATATTTATGCTCATACTGGGATGCCTCTTCCTGTTTTCCTTTCCCTTAGGTACAGCTTTAGGTGTATATGTATTGGTAACTTTTATTTCGGAGCATAATCAAAGTAATATAGGTGCAGAAAAATAAATATTTGCTATCACGTGACTTTTGCCAATCTTAGTAATTATGCAAGAAAAAGAATAAAAAATTGGCTGCTCACCACCAAAGCGAACAAGATATTAAAAATGACGAGCAATGGATAATTGCCGCTAAAAAAGACCCCGCTCATTTTAGTAACTTGTACGATAAATACTTTGAGCAAATTTTCAATTTTATATTTCGCAGAATAGATGAAGAAAACATTACTGCTGATCTTACTTCACAAACATTTCTTAAAGCCCTGCAAAGTTTAAAAAAGTATGAGAACAGAGGCTTACCATTTTCAGCTTGGCTTTATAGAATAGCGGCTAATGAAGTAAATAAGCATTATCGTCGCAGCAATCGAAGATACATATTCAGTTTAGAGGAAAATTTAATCAAAAATTTAATTGAAAATAAAGACGATGATGCTGCTTACGAAGGGAAATTGCAAAAAATAATTAATACATTGAAAAAATTAGAAACAAATGATGTAATCATTTTAGAGCTGAGATTTTTTGAAGAGCGGAGTTTTCAAGACATTGCTTATATTTTAAATATAAAGGAAAGTAGTGCAAAAATGCGCACTTATAGAGCGTTAGAAAAACTGAAAAAAAAATTTAGATAAAATAATAAATGACCAGGCACGATATACGGATAAGGAGAGGACAATTTGGATCCAAAAGGATGCAAAGGCATAAAGATTATTCTCAATTGCTTAGCCGCCATCGAAAAACTAATCGTTTAAGATGGGTGATTTATATTATTGTGCTATTAATTGCCATTACATTAGTGGTGGGTTTGAGTTATTTTTCCATTAATAAAGCTGATAAAAAAGAACCTGAAAGCCCTGCTCCGACATCTCTAAATATTGATAAAGCAGATTTATAAAAGCAACTTGGCTCGAGATGCGCGTTGCATTAAGGATTGATCCCACGGATAGTTTTAAATCTGTATAATTGAAGAGTTCAATTTTTTTATTAAAAATATTAAAAATCTTAAAAGATTGTAAAAACTATGTAGTAGTACAAAAAAAGTGAATCTCCTGAATATCAGGAGACTCACTCACTCATTAAACTAAAATCAAACTAAACAATCAAACTATATCACCACCTTTTTCATGTATTCAGAAGATTTCTGATAATGCAAATCAGGATGGTGAATGAACAACACTGATTTATCTTTAATTGTATTTATAATTGGCTTATGTAAATGCTTTGGTACTGCCGGACAACCATAGCTTCGCCCTAGTCTTCCATATCTTTTAGCAAATTCGGCAGTAGCATAATCTGCTCCGTGTATTACTACCCTTCTTTGTCTTGCTCTATCATTAATGCCTTTTTCTTGCCCATCCAAATTGAGTGAAAGACCATGCTTTCCATAATATGTTTCGCCGGTAAGGTAAAAACCCAGGCTACTTTGCAAACTATGGGGTGTATTAGAAAATTTACTTGCCACCCCCATTCCATTGCCTGAGTTGCGTCCATGAGCTGCATAAGTATAGTACAGCAATTTTTTGCTATCCATGTCTATTATCCAAAATCGCTTTTTGCTGGAGTGGCGACTAAAATCGATGATGGATAAAATATTATTACGAATCTTTCCCCTATTTCCTAACTCTTTATAGCCCACATAGGCTTTATAGAAAATTTCGAAGTCGGGCAAGTTTACCGGACCTGTAATCGAGTGATATTCATTTCTGGCCTCAGACAGCAAAGGATTAGAATTTACTATTGATGTTAATTTTTCATCTGAATTAGCAAAAGAAGCAACAGATACCAATATTATTGTGGCGATAGTAACCTTACTAAATATTTGTTTTTTAATCATATTTTCAAAATATTTGAATTAATAAATTATTAATTGAAGTTTATACTGAAATTAATTTATAATATTTATCATATTATTAACATTTCAAATATTAGGCCAAACTAGCCACTTTATTAATGTTTATTATATAATTTAATAATATTCTTTTTGCACTCATACTCCTAGCAAAAAGTAATCGAATTTAGTTCAATTATTGAGCTGAATTTTATTTTTATATCAGAACTATAGTTATTGAAAACTATTTTACTAATTTTAGATAATAGCAATTATAAAGAGACAATGCAAAACAGAAGAGAATTTTTAGCAAAGTTAGGAGGTGCTGCACTTTCACTAAGTGCTTGTAAAACTATGCAATCGAAAAATACAATTGCAGGGGAAGAATGGAGAAATAAGCACGATAACTCAAAATATGCAAGTGGTAATTATTGGTTTACCAAAGAATTAAAGCAAGTAACCCATCAAGCAATAGCAAAGAATAGAAAAGGCACTTTAAAATTAAAAATAAAAGATAAATTTGAGAATCCACTTGGCGGGTACCGCATTCAATTAAAATTGTTACAGCATAACTTTGATTGGGGTTTTTCAGGAGCCAGGGATATTTGCAATTTAGAGGAAAGAGATCAAGTGGTTACTCCATTGGTAAGAGACCTTTTTAATTGTACCACCGCCAAATGCTACTGGGATGAGCGCTGGCATCAGCCAATAGAAAGTAAAGAAGGCAAAAGGATTACCAAAAGATTTCGAGGGGAAATAGATTGGGGGTTAGCCAATGGACTTCAGGTAAAGGGCCATCCATTAGTATGGACGGTAAGAAAAGCTATTCCAGAATGGATGGACAAATATCCTTATCCACGACAAATGAAAATTTTAGAGGATCATGTGCGAGATTTAATCCGGGTAGGTCACGGAGTAACCATGTGGGACTTGTGTAATGAAATGCTTTGGGAGCCATCATTACGCAATTTACCTGAAAGAGACTGGCCTCACCTAGAGAATATTGACGAAATACTCACCTATTTACAACCAGCAGTAGAATGGGCAAAAGATGAAAATCCACATGCTACTTATGTGTTAAATGACTATGGCCTTACCAAAACTACCGCGCCGGGAGTTACCTCGGCCCAGCAAAGGAAGCGATTTGTAAAATTAATTAATGAAATGCGTAGTAGAGGTTGCTTGCCCGACGCTATTGGCAGCCAGGCACATGTTGCCGGCTGGTACACTGCCAATGAATTTACCACTATGCTCAATGAACTATCCGAATCAGGTTTGCCACTACAAATCACGGAATTTTGGGCCAAACCAAAAGATAACCCCTTCAAGTCGGAAATGAATGCCGAAGAACAACAGCAAGCACTAATCGATCATGTAAGCATGATTTATGCTTTGACTTTTGCTCATCCAAATGTAAGTCATATCAGTTACTGGGGCAGCAATGAATGGTTTGACAAACAAGGAAATGCAAAGCCTCTTTATCAGGCAATTTATAAACTTATCAAAGAAGAGTGGACTACAGCAGCATCAATAAAGAGCGATAGCAATGGTGAGATACAACTACCAGCTTTTTTTGGAACCTATGGACTTTCAATTCAGGATTTGCAAGGCAACACGCACTATGAAAAAGTGCTTTTCAAAAAACATGATACTACAAAAACAATTGTAATATAACATATAGTCTTCTCCTAGATTTTGAGGCAGAAGTAAATTCAATACCACTTAAATTTTTTATTTTAGCAAAAAAACTATAAATGCACACCCATCAAATGCAAAAGCTGGCCGAAATTTGCTTCAAGCACGGAATAACGGAATTCGTCATTTCTCCCGGGTCTCGCTCAGCACCCATTACTCTGGCTTTGGCCCGGCATGCTGGTATAAATGTGAGGATGATTATTGATGAGCGTTCAGCAGCGTTTATTGCTTTAGGCATGGCATTAAAGACAAAAAAAACCGTAGGGCTAGTGTGTACTTCCGGCACTGCAGCCTACAATTTCGCCCCTGCCGTTGCCGAAGCATTTTTTCAGCAAATTCCGCTATTAATATTTACCGCTGATAGGCCGCCAGAATGGATAGACCAGCATGATGGACAAACCATTAGGCAAGGCAACTTATATGGCAAGCATGTAAAAGCATTCTATGAGTTGCCTACAGAAAATGAACACTTGGACGTTAAATGGCATTTTGAAAGGGTAATTAATGAGAGCATAAATATTAGTAAAGATTTACCGGCTGGTCCGGTGCATGTAAATGTACCATTGCGAGAGCCATTGTACCCTAAAAAAGAAAATGGAGAAGACATATCATTTGCAAAATTGACACGCAAATACAATTCAGAGCCCAACATTGATACTGCGAGTTGGCATGAAGTCATTGATTTGTGGCAGCAGCACCAAAAAATATTAATAGTAGCCGGACAATATGAATTTGATAGTAAACTTTCAGATGCACTTGCCCACTTTGATCAAATTCCTTTGGTAGGAGATATTATTAGCAACCTGCATCCATTAAAGCAAACCATCAGAAGACCTGATATCATTCTCAACCATGGCAATGACAATTTAAAAAAAGAATTACAACCAGCATTACTAATCACTTTTGGAAAGTCAATTATTTCTAAGTCTCTAAAATTGTTTTTGAGAAAGTTCAAGCCAAAAGCACATATCCACATTCAACCATTTTTACCAGTTGCAGACACATATCAGTCGCTTTCGCAAATAATACCAATGCACCCGCCCTCTTTTTTTACACAATTGCACCATCAACTTAATGCTCGTCACATTTCTGTTGATAAAAGTAAAGATTATGATCAGCTTTGGCAAAATCAATCGGATAAGGCTCATCAATTAATTTACCAATTTGCACCTGAATACAACAGCGAATTTGAAGCTGTAAAACGTGTAATGCAATATTTGCCCATTGATAGCTGCTTATGCCTGGCCAATAGTATGGCTATTCGTTATGCAAATTTTGTTGCATTGAACCAGGATCAGAAATACATCAGTGTATATGCCAATAGGGGCACTAGTGGAATAGATGGTAGTAGTAGCACTGCACTGGGCATTGCATTTTGCACCTACCGTTTAGTAACATTAATTACCGGCGATCTGGCATTTTTTTACGACCGAAATGCTTTTTGGCATAAGTACCCGTTCAGTAATTTAAGGATAATTCTACTTAACAACCATGGAGGTGGTATATTTAGAATGATAGAGGGACCGGCTGATCAACCGGAATTAGAGACTTATTTTGAAACTCCTCACCAACTTAATGCTTATCATACCGCCAGTGAAATGGGGTTCGAATACTACCATTGCAAAGATATTTTAAACCTTGACTCCATTTTAGAAGTTTTCTTCGAACCAGAATCAAAACCTAAACTACTGGAAATAGAAACAGATAAAAAGTTAAACAAAGAAGTATTTGTACAATTTAAAAAGGAAATAAATAAAATTTATGGAACTTAAATACGCCTGGCAAACAATAAAAGAATATAGTGAAATTAAATTTCAGCTTTTTGAAGGTATAGCTCGTATTAGTATTAACCGCCCGCATAAGCACAATGCATTTACACCGGATACCGTGATGCAAATGATGGATGCGGTTAATTATTGCCGCGACAGAGAAGAGGTGCAAGTAATTATTCTAACCGGCGAGGGCGGAAAAGCGTTTTGTAGCGGTGGCGATCAAAGTGTAAGGGGTGAAGGGGGCTACGTAGGTAGCGACACTGTACCTCGGCTCAATGTATTGGACTTACAAAAAATGATACGATCCATCCCGAAAGTGGTAATAGCCGCGGTAGCTGGCTGGGCCATTGGAGGAGGACATGTGCTCCATGTGATTTGCGACATGACCATTGCTGCAGAAAATGCTCGTTTTGGTCAAACAGGCCCTAAAGTAGGAAGCTTTGATGGTGGCTTTGGCGCCTCTTACCTGGCACGGATCGTAGGCCAGAAAAAAGCACGAGAAATATGGTTTCTATGCGACCAATACAACGCCGATGATGCACTGCAAATGGGCTTGGTAAACAAAGTTGTGCCCTTAGATCAGCTGGAGGAAACCTATGTGGCTTGGGCCAGTAAAATAAAAGAAAAAAGCCCGATCGCCATTCGAATGCTTAAAAGCGCTTTCAATGCAGAACTAGATGGCCAGGCAGGCATTCAGGAACTCGCTGGTAATGCTACGCTCCTTTATTATCTATCTGAAGAAGCAAAGGAAGGCAAAAATGCCTTTTTAGAAAAAAGAAAACCCGACTGGTCAAAATATCCGAAATTTCCATAAGTGATGCACGATAAATACCAGATAAATGGCAACTGGTATCTAGCAGAACAGCTTGTAAAAGGTGCATATAAAATCGATGATGATGATGAAAATCTGTTAAAAGCACTGAAATTTTGTGGTGAATGGCTGAGAGGCAGACAGGAATTCACTCAGTATACTTCAGGGTCTACCGGAAAGCCAAAAAAAATCGCAATCAATCGCGGGCAAATGGAAGCTAGCGCTAATTTTACTTGCCATGCATTAAATTTGCATCAAGGAATGCATGCCCTTATTTGTGTTAATGTAGATTTTATTGCTGGAAAAATGATGTTGGTTCGCTGCTTAGCGCGAGGCATGCATATGACAATAATACCACCTAGGGCTAATCCCTTATTGTACGTGGAAGCATCATCACCAATAGATTTTACTGCTATGGTGCCTTTACAAGTAAATAGGATTTTAGAAAATCATGAAACTGCCAGAAAGTTTGAATTAATTAAAACTGTAATAATAGGTGGTGCGGCAATAAGTGAAAATTTAAAAGCCAGACTAGAAAATCTTAACTCAAATATTTATGCTACTTATGGAATGACGGAAACAGTTTCGCATATTGCTTTGCAAAAATTGAGCGGAGCAGAAAAGCAGGAATTCTTTAAAGCTTTTACGGAAGTGGAACTTGGTAAAGATGAAAGAGGTTGCCTGACAATTAATAGCATATTGACCAATCATCGAAAGATTATTACCAACGATGTGGTAGATTTAATGACCACTCACACCTTTCGTTGGCTAGGCAGAGTAGATAATGTAATTAATAGTGGGGGAATAAAAATACAAATTGAAGAGCTGGAAAAAAAAATAAGAAAAATTTTAGCTGCGGAAAATATACTGCTCAAGTTTGCAATTACCAGTACCTTCAATGATAAATTGGGTGAAAAAGTCATTATGGTAATAGAAAATAAAGATATTGATAAAAACCTGGAAAAGCTTTTCAAAAAAAATTTACCCGGGTATGAAGTTCCTAAGTCAATTATAATTTTGCCTCATTTACCTTTTACAGCTAGTGGCAAACTAGATCGGCAAACATTAAAAAATCAAGTTAATGAAAGAAACATTTGAAATAGTTACTTTTACCTATAGTCCAGCCAACATGCCCCCGCCTTTTAGCTATGAGGTTGCTATAGACTGTATTCCTGAAGAAAAAGTCCTTCAGGTCCATTTTGATATGCAATATACTCACCGGAACGAAGTAGATAAAGAAGAAGTTATCGCTGAAGGTTTTACCGGTGATGATGATTTCAGCTGGCAGGGAAATTTACCCGCTGTATGGTTAGAAAACCTTGCAAAACATCTGCAACATTTAAGATTGACTGAAAAGCAATCGCACGTTAGCATTCAAATTAAGGAAAAAAGTATCATAAAAAAGGGTTCTCCGGAAAACTTAAAGCCATGGGAATACTTTATTCAAGAGTTAATGCAGGCTATTCTGGAAAAAGCTGAACGAGAGATGCCTTTGCAAATAGGTATCATGATCGAAGAACAAAATAATAAATCTAAAATTCAATGGCTTGAGTTAAGTTTTGCTCAATTTAAGGTGAAAGATGAAAAAGGGTATGAAATTATGTCTTGGCTTCATGGCAAAGAATTAATGGAATTGATTTTTATGCTCGATTTTGAAGATCCTGATCCAAAAGTTCAAAATAACAGACCCCCAGGTATTTATCTAGATCCTGGAGATGGTTTGTGGTATCAAGTTGGCAAAGAAGCCACCAATCCGGACCCCAAAAACGATATTATAAGTTCATTAAAGGAAAAGGTATATAAGTTGCTTGTGTGGTAAAAATAAACCGATCAAGTACTTTTAAGTTTAATCACTTCTTTTTGCAGGTCAAGCACTATACTTGCCAGCTTTTCAACTGTCATATCGCTTTCGGCTACAGGGCCAGGTAGGTGTAAGCTTAAGTAAGCTCTGGCTTCCCATATTTCTAATACTTCTTCAGCCTTTATCTCATAAGGTGTATAGGTTTTATTATCAGATACCAGGAATAAGCATCCCTTTTCAGCAATGTAATTGAATACTCGCTTATAAACTACACCTTCGCGAGTTGTGACCAGAATGTATGTTTTACCATTAGTTATTTGCTCTACACTTTCAAGGTATTGGCCAATGATGATACTACCCGGCTGTATGGGTAACATAGAATCACCACTGATTTCAAAAGCCCGGTAAGTAGCATTTTTGGAAAGAATTGGTAATTTAAATTTAGGTAGTTCTTCCAAATACTCCGGATCGGCATACCCATTAAGATATCCGGCAGATGCTTTCTGTGGTACCAATTCTATATTTTCTTCATTTTGTTCATTTACTGTAATTGAAAGAATTTTCAATCCGTCAGCTTTACCCGCCTCTGCGCTATTGCTACCAAAAAGATCCGATCCGGATATACCGGATACATCTTTACTAATAATTGTATCAACCGGAACATCGAATACCCGAGCCATATTAAGCAAATTACTCAAGCGTGGATCTGCTCGACCTTCTTCATAAGCACCTAACAGTGAGCGCTTTATATTAATTTTATCCGCCAGTTGCTCCTGTGTGTAATGGTAATATTTCCTTAAAAATTTTATGTTTTCACTTACTAGACTCATTTTCTCTGCTTGTTAAGCTTTATAAAGTAAAAAATGTTGATTATCCTTTTGCCCAATGCTATACAGATGGCGATGCAGTACATCTTTTTGCTCCAATTCAGTATTGATGGTAGCAATTACATCCTTTAGCTTATCCTCAGGATTAGTGAGCATGTATCCATAATAGTTCACATTGTTTCTCATCGTAAAAAACTTTACCTGGCACTTGCCTGATGACAATTTTTTACATCGTATCTTTACCGGTAATGACATATCAACTATATTAATTAGTAAATAATGCCTAAAATTACTAATTATTTTAATATCATGCCAATATTTTTAGCCAAAACAATTGAATTTTTATTCTAAACTGAATATATAGGTTAAGAAAAGCTACAAAGCGATTAGTAATACCAGTCGACTGGCTCTAAATGATTTTACCAAGTTTAAGTATTATGCTCGAGCGATAATTAATAGGTGTCAGCATATTAATTATGCAATTGCCCGGATAATCAATCAAATATTAAATATATTCTTTTAATAATTAAATTTTTAATTTATATTTACATAATTATACCGTGGCAAAATAGCATTTTTTAATGATGGTTCGCAAAATTTTCTTTAAGTATCCAATCAACTTCAATATTTTTAAAGATATAAAGACCCGGTATAAAGCAGAATTTCATCAGCAGATATTAGCTATTAATATCAGCAGAATTAAAACTATAAGTCCTATCATACTGGTACTCAGTGTCTTATTTTTTATTGTTGCCGATCTTATACAATCGCCTCAGATTTACTCGCCTAAACTTTTTATTCATGTTTCTTTAAGTCTATTTTTTTTAATTGTAATTATTTTTATCAACAAGATTAAATCCGTAAGTCAAATTAAGATAGTAACCGGCTATTTTTTAGTGTACCTTTATGTTGCCATTATCACATTGCATGTAATTGCACTTTCTTTACTTGCTTATGAGCCATTAGCTATTTATGCTTTTCTTGTTCCGGTGGTGGGATTTATGGTAGGCTTCTATTGGCCCTTACTGCATATAATTGTTTATATCATAATATCAACAATCTCATTTTTTGCTTTTCACGCCCTATTTACTCAGCCAGCCGATGCAGAAACCTCTGGCTTGTATCTATTTTATATTTTACTGTTTTTCTTTATTTCACGAACTTACTATTTAGTAAAGGTGCAGGAGTTTGAACATATAAAAAAACTGTTCATACAAACTACGCTATTGGAAGAAAAAAATAGAAAGATTGATATTGCCAGAAAAGAATTGTTATCAAAAAATCATGAGCTAGATAATTTTGTATACAGAGCGTCGCATGATTTACTGGGTCCGGTTTCCAGCATATTAGGATTACACAATGTAGTTACCATGGAAATTAAAGAGCAGAATGCTCTCAATTACTTTAATATTTTCAATAGTCAGGCTACTAGAATGAATGAAATTATTCTATCATTAATCGAAATCACCAAAATTAAAGAAGCCAAACTTACTTTAGAACCTGTTGATTTTAAAGCTATTATTAGTAATGCCTATGAACGATTCAGTAAATACAGCGTATTTTACGAATTTAAATTTTACATAGATGTCGATTTGGATGAGCTATTTGTAACTGACAAAGAGGTTATGCAAATGGTCTTTAATCATTTGATTGACAACTCGCTTAAATACAGGCGGAAGAGGGTTGATTCTTACGTTCGGATCAACATTTATAAAAATAATGAAAGAGGCGTTATCATTCAGTTTTCTGATAATGGATTAGGCATAAGTCGCAGTATCCAACACCGAATTTTTAGTATGTTTTTCCGTGGAATTGAATCATCACAAGGTTCAGGTTTAGGATTATACATGATAAAAACAGGCTTACATAAGCTAAATGGAAGTATAACTTACAATAGTGTTGAAAATGAAGGCACCACTTTTACCATCGAATTACCTTATTTACAACCAGATAAGTTCTTCAATGACAAGCTAGAAGCATTCAAAAAAAATATTTAACTTCTTTTAGATTAATTATAAGCCGTGTAATGTAATCCACCATTCTTGAGTTGAAAAAATTACAGCTTGCACTAATTTTGTATTGTACTCTTCGGAGGATTTTTATTATGAAAAAGTTATTGGTTATTCTATTCATTTTTATAGGAATGAGCGGTTTTAGCAGCAAAAATTATTTTGCTCCTGATTACAAATTTCATTCAGTTTATATTTACAATTTTACCAAGTACATCCAATGGCCAAGTACAGGTGCCGAATTTAACATTAGCATATTAGGAAATCAGCCAGAGGCTGAAGGTGCATTTAAGGCAATGGCTGAGGCAAAATCTGGTGGTGGTAAACAATTTAAAGTAAAAGTGGTCAAATCAGCCAGTGAACTAAGCAGTTGTGATATTCTTTTTATCCCAAGTAATTATAGTACTATGGCTGGCGATGCTGTGAAAAAACTTGCAGGTACCAATACCCTGGTAATTACTGAAAAGGAAGGAATGATAGCTCAGGGAAGTGGTATTAACTTTATTATGGTGGATAATAAACTCAAATTTGAATTGAGTAAAAGCAATTTGGACAAAGCTGGATTAAAAGTATCTTCTCAGCTTTTACAGATGGCTATTCTAAAATAAACAATAATTATATACGGCAGTAATCGGATAATATAATTATCTGATTTAGTTTTGCCAAATTATGCGTAAGAGGTCAATTCTATTACGATTTTTAGTTTGGCGAGTAAGAAATATTAATGATCGTCAATTTATGCTACTCCTTAGCATAATAGTAGGAGTAGCTGTAGGTCTGGCGGCGGTTATCATTAAAAATTCGGTAAGAGCAGTTGAAAAATTGCTAACCCGGCAATTTGCCACAGGCCTCGAACAATATCTTTTCTTGCTGTACCCGGCCATCGGCTTATTTTTGGTGGCTGTCTTTATTCATTTCTTTTTGAAGCAGCGCGTGGGCCATGGTATACCCAGTGTATTGTACGCCATATCAAGAAGTAATGGCAATATTAAACCTCATAATATATATAGTTCAGTTATTACCAGTGTTATCACGGTTGGATTTGGAGGTTCAGTAGGTCTTGAGGGTCCCACTGTGGCCACGGGAGGAGCCATCGGTTCTAATTTAGGCAGGTTGCTACACCTCAATTACAAAAGAATACTAATATTGCTAGGCTGTGCATGCGCAGGCGCCATGTCAGCGATTTTTAAGGCACCGGTAGCTGCAGTCATTTTTGCAATGGAAGTAATTATGATTGATCTTACAATGGCCGCTTTAGTTCCTTTGTTATTATCATCCATGTCTGCCACATTAGTATCTTATTTATTACTTGGTCCTAATACCATTTATAAGTTTGAAATTGTACAGCAATTTAGTCTTGGCGATTTTCCTTTTTATGTAATGTTGGGCATACTCACGGCTTTGGTTTCTATTTATTTTACCAAAATGTACATGAAAATATCCAGCCTTTTCGAAAAAGTGAAAAGCAGGTCTATTAGGGTATTGATCAGTAGCTTAATTTTAGGTTTATTAATTTTTATATTTCCTAGCTTATACGGGGAAGGATATGAAGCAATAAATCAAGCCTTGATGGGACAATCAGATTTTTTATTTGATCATAGCTTATTTTTTGAATGGCAAAACAATTTGTATGCCTTCATTTTGGTTGCCTTGGCTGTAGTAATATTTAAAGCAATCGCTACTTCAGTTACTTTTGGCGGTGGTGGTATTGGAGGCATATTTGCTCCTTCACTATTCATGGGGGCCAGTACCGGATTGCTCTTTAGCCAGGTTCTCAATGCATTCGATAACCGCTTTTCACAAAGAAACTTTGCTTTGGTAGGTATGGCGGGAGCCATTGCAGGCATTATTCATGCACCTTTAACCTCTATCTTTTTAATAGCTGAAATTACCGGGGGGTATGAATTATTTTTACCATTGATGATTGTAAGTACAATTTCTTATGTAACCATAAAATACTTTGTACCCAACTCAGTATACACCATTCAGCTAGCAAAAAGAGGTGAACTAATTACTCATGACAAAGACAAAGCCATTTTATCGCTAATGCGAATAGATAAGCTAATTGAAACTGACTTTAAAATAATTGACGAAGAAGCCAACCTGGGCGACTTGGTAGAAAAAGTAAAGGCAAGCAAACGCAATGTTTTTCCAGTGCTAGACTCAGAAGGTTACCTGAAGGGTATAGTGCATCTTAATAATATTAGGCATATAATGTTTAGCTCCGATCTTTATCAGGAAGTAAAAGTAAAAGACCTAATGTTTACCCCTCAAAATGCCGTAAACCCAGACCAGTCGATGGAAGAAGTGGCCCGTCAAATACAAGATTCAGGTCACTTCAATATACCAGTAGTAGAGCATGGAAAATATATAGGATTTGTATCAAGAGCTAACGTGTTTTCTTCCTACAGACGAATGTTACGATATTTCTCGGAGGATTAATTTTCATTTTTAGTGTAGATTTATTACCCACACCTGTTTCTAATTTCAGCACATGTAAACATTATTTACTGTTAATACAGGCTCCGGATAAAGCAAAAGGCACTTTTTGCTTTCTGGCACGCGTTTATCTAATGTTTATCTAAATTAAAATAATTTAAGCATGAAAAAAATCTTAATCATATTATTCTTATCAACCGGATTGTTTTCTTGCAATCAGCAGAAAGTAAGCAATCTTGAAAGTGAAAATGACCAACTTAGCAAAGATTTGGCAAGCAAAGACTCGGTAATGATATCCTACATGGAATCTTTTAACGAAATTGAGCAAAATCTTGCTGATATTAGAGAACGGGAAATGAGCATTGCCTTACAAGGCACTGAAAGTGGCAGAAGTGAAGGCGAAGTGCAAAGTCAAATTAAAGAAGACATCAAAGCTATCAATCAGCTCATCAGTCAAAACAAGCAAAAAATTCAAGAGCTAAACGAACAGCTTAGCAACTCTAAAGGTGATAATGCACGCTTGAATAAAATGTTGATGAATTTAAAGAATAAACTTAATCAACAAGTTATTGAAAAAGATGAGCAAATTGCCCAACTCAAGGAGGAGTTGGAAAAAATGAATTTTACGGTAGAAGAGCTGAACGCGAATTTAGACACCCTGCAGATCCAGAATTCACAGCTGGCAGAAGCGAATCAGGAAAAAGAAAATATAATAGAAGAGAAAATCGATGAAATAAATACAGCTTATCTTGCCATGGGCACCAAAAAAGAGCTTGAAGAAAGAGAAATTATTAGCAAAGAGGGTGGTTTTCTTGGCATTGGCAAAACTGAGATTTTGAGCGATGAGATACAAAATAGTAAGTTTAAAAAAGTTGATATGAGAACTACATTAATAATTCCTGTATCAGCTAAAAAATTAGAATTTGTGACTTCGCATCCAAATGATAGTTATCGAATAGTGGGTGAAAAGGATATTGAAAAAATAGAAATTTTAGATCCAAAGTCATTCTGGAATAATTCAAAATACCTCGTAGTAAGGTTAAACTAATAAAGATTACACTTGTGACAATTGTTTTTTAGGTTTAAGTTAGCTCTAATAAAAAGGGTCGGATAATAAAAAAATCCGGCTTTTTTTTATAATTCTTTTTCGCGAGCGTTAATAATCATATAAATAAATATACCGGCAAAATAGGCCACTTGTATTGCTATTAAGAATAAAAACATAGCCTGACTTGAGTTTGTAATTTGACTTTCTATTAATAAGTGTAAATTTAATCATAAGAAAAGAAAAGTAGCTGCAACTGTAATTAAACCTTTATCTACAAGTGATCTCAAAAAAATAATGCATTTTTTTCTATACAAAATTCAAAAATACTCATTTTTACAAGTATTTAATTTTTAAAAAGTTAGCTCAATATTCTTCATTATTTACAATTTATTAAAATTAAAATCTAAATGTAAGATTAGGAGCCCATGTTATTTAACTTCAATATTTTCACCTTTTAAAATTGTTTTTATTTCGTTAAGCTTAAGCAAAGCTTCTACAGGAGAAATAGTATTGATATCTAATTGACCCAGAATATCTTTTACTTCTTCAAATCGAGGATCAGCCTCGAATAAACTGAGTTGATAATTCTTGGGTATTTCTTTAAATTTCTTTTTATTGCTTTTCTTTATTTTATCTTTTTCCAGGTGGTGCAAAATTTCGGACGATCGGATCACGATACCGTTTGGCATACCGGCCATTTGAGCTACATGTATTCCAAAACTATGCTCGCTACCGCCTTTTTTCAGTTTTCGCAAAAAGATAACCTTATTACCTACTTCTTTAACTGCAACATTAAAGTTTTTCACCCGCGAAAGGTCCTCTTCCAACTGATTTAACTCGTGGTAATGAGTGGCAAACAAGGTTTTGGCCTTACACTTCTGATGATTGTGCAAAAATTCAACAATGGACCAGGCGATAGATATACCATCGTAAGTGCTTGTTCCTCGACCTATTTCATCCATTAAAATCAAGCTCCGATCGCTCAAGTTGTTAAGAATAGAAGCAGTTTCCGTCATCTCTACCATAAAGGTAGACTCACCCTTACTTAAGTTATCAGAAGCGCCTACCCGGGTAAAGATTTTATCTACTAAGCCTATATGAGCCAAAGAAGCTGGCACGAATGAACCTATTTGAGCCATGAGCACTATTAACGCTGTTTGTCGAAGTAAAGCAGATTTACCCGACATGTTGGGTCCGGTGATGATCATTATCTGCTGCGACTCCTGATCAATATAAATATCATTGGGCACAAATGGTTCGCCTAGAGGCAACTGACGTTCAATTACCGGGTGACGCCCTTCCTTAATATTGATGCTAGTTTCTTCTGTTACTTTAGGCTTTATATAATTATGCTTTTTCACGCATATTGCAAATGAAGAAAGACAATCCAATTGAGCTAGCACCCTGGCATTTTGCTGTATCTGAGTGACATAATCAGCCGCGAAATTGATCAAATCTTGAAACATACGCTGCTCAATCACAATCATTTTTTCTTCTGCGTTCAATATTTTTTCTTCATAGCCCTTCAGCTCCTCGGTTATATACCGTTCCGCATTTACCAGCGTTTGTTTTCTAATCCACTCCACCGGCACTTTATCTTTATGCGAATTAGTAACTTCGAGGTAATACCCGAATACTTTATTGTAAGCAATTTTTAATGACGATATACCGGTTTTGCTTATTTCGCGCTGTTGTAGCTGAATCAGGTAATCTTTGCCTGAAAAAGAAATTTTGCGTAATTCATCCAATTCATCTGAAATTCCATCCTGAATTAAATTTCCCAGATTGGTGATTAACGGGGGGTCTTCTTTTAGTTCAGATTCAATTTTTTCCAGTAAAAAATCACAAGGGTTTAGCTGGTCGGCCAATTTTTGCAAAGAGGCAATTTGGCTATCCTGCAATATTTTCTTAATAGGAATAGTATTTTTTAAAGCTTTTTTCAATTGCTGCATTTCGCGCGGATTAATTCGACCTACAGCTACCTTTGAAATAAGTCGTTCAAGATCACCTATTTGCTTTAGATATCCCGATAGGCTCTCGCCAACCTCATCTTTTTGATGCAATGCCTCTACTGTGGCTAATCTTTCTTCTATAATGGCCAATTCTTTCAATGGCAAAATCAACCACTTTTTCAATAGCCGCGAACCCATTGGTGTCACGGTTTGATCCAATATATCAATTAATGGTACTCCTCCATCCTGCTGAGGATAAAGCAACTCCAGATTACGAATAGTAAATCTATCCAACCAAACATATTTGTCCTCCTCTATTCGGGCTATTGAAGCAATATGCTTGATGTCATTATGCTCAGTATCGTCTAAATAATGAAGTATGGCTCCGGCAGCAATTATTCCTTCCGACATCTTTTCTATACCAAACCCCTTGAGAGTATTTGTATTAAAATGATGTATTAATTTTTCATAGCCATAATCAATGCTATAAATCCAATCTTCCAGGCAATAAGTGTTGTATTTATCGGCGGTAAGTTGGTTATATTGCTGCTTGCAACTTTTGTTGTAGATTACTTCCGAAGGTTGAAAACTTTGCAAAAGATTTTCTATGTAAGCTTCTGATCCACAAGCAGTTAAAAACTCTCCGGTAGAGACATCCAAAAAAGCGATACCATAATTATCTTTACTAAAATGAATTGATGCCAAATAATTATTAAATTTTTTATCCAGCACATTATCATTGTAGCTAAGCCCGGGAGTTACTAATTCAGTCACTCCTCTTTTAACGATTCCTTTTACTGATTTGGGATCCTCTAATTGATCGCAAATAGCTACTCTATGACCTGCTTTTACCAGCCGGGGCAAATAGGTATCGAGCGCGTGATGTGGGAAACCCGCCAACTCTACCTCTGAAGCAGATCCATTGGAACGTTTGGTAAGCACAATGTCCAAAACCTGGCTGGTAAGAACTGCATCATCGGCAAATGTTTCGTAAAAATCTCCCACCCTAAAAAGCAGTAATGCACCTGGGTATTTGGCTTTAATAGCCTTATACTGCTTCATTAGCGGGGTTTCTTTACTCTTTTCTGCTACTTCACTTCTCGGTTTTCCAGCCATTGCAGGTTATAATGTGTAAGGTTTGTTTAAAATTACAAATTTAGCCTTATTTACTCAAATGATTGAAAAGCTAATCCAATTAACTTTATTTTTACCAGTGGAAGGGAGTGATTTATATTGCTTAATTTTGTAAAAATTTAAATTTAGTAAGTTTTTATGAAAAAATTTGGACGCCTGTTAGTTTGTCTCAATGCAACTGAAAAGGACAGTTTTATTGTGCAGCACTTACAATGCTATAAAACTGCTGAATGAATGCAGCCATTTACCGGTTTTAGTGGAAAAAGATGAAACTAATCTATATTTGCTCAACAAGTTTCTAGAATAAAAGAGTTTTTCATATTTATAGTGATTAATATAATAAAATTTGATTTTCACTCAATTTTCTGCTGCTATCTTTCAGACGAAAATAAGTAATAGGCCGTTTGATGTACAATAATAAACCATTGCTAAAAAATTTCATACTATAGTGACTATTGTAGAAGTAATCGATCATTATATTGAAAAATGTATTGCCGGATTTCCCATCGATAAGGTAAGAGAAGAATTGAAAGCGCTAAATTATAGCGATGATGATATCTGGTTTATCATAAGGGAAGTAGATAATTATATACTTAATAACAAAATAACCGGAGAGAAAAAAAAGCACAAAAAGATCATTAAACACTCCGGTATGTTAATAATGTCTATAGGTTTAATATTATGGTTCGGCAATTATACGGGCTTATTTAGCATGGGCACCTTTTACTTAATCCCTTATGGTTTGGTTATTTCTGGTGCCGGAATGTATTACGGTATTAAATGGCTCTCATAAATAATTAACATCTTGTACATACAAGTTATTATAATTTTTATAAATTTGTATAAACAACACTGGATGAATACTCCACTATACCGGCAATTAAGCGATAATTTAAAATCTCAAATCGTCTTGGGTCAATTTTTAATTGGAATAGTATTATGCTGATAAAGCCATCCCTAAAAAAGTGGCCTACACCTTTCACCCATCCTCTACCTGAATATATTAGCAAAAACTCATATATTTTTTTGAAGAAGATGCGCTGTGTGGATAATACGCCGGTAATGTTGGAAAATACTTATTTACCATCGGAGCATTTACCGCAATTTAGCAATTTGAAATTTGTTAATGATTAAATAAAACTATACATAATATGAGCAAATTAAAAGATTTGGCAAAAATGATTGATCATTCCATATTACATCCTACCATGACGGATGATGATTTACGCAGAGAATGTGAAGTAGCCAAAAAATTTGACACGGCATCGGTTTGTGTAAAACCATATAATGTGCCTATGGCAGTAGAATGTCTTAAAGGAAGTAACGTGCTTGTGGGTTGCGTGATTGGGTTTCCCCATGGCAATAGTGCCGTTGCCGTAAAAGTATTTGAAACAGAACAAGCCATTAAAGATGGAGCCATAGAAATTGATATGGTTGTAAATGTGGCTAAAGTATTGCAAGAAGAGTGGGAATATGTACACAGTGAATTGAAAGCAGTGGTAGATATAACCAAAAAAAATGGTGCTATTTTGAAAGTTATATTTGAAAATGATTTTATCCCGGAAGACAAATACAAGATTAAGCTTTGTGAATTATGCACAGAATTAAATATTGATTATGTGAAGACCAGTAGTGGATTTGGATTTGTAAAAGGCAGCGACGGGAAATACAGCTATGAAGGAGCAACCATTCCTGATTTAAAATTGATGAGAAAACATTCGGGCCCGCGGGTAAAGGTAAAAGCAGCTGGTGGGGTTCGTTCACTGGATCAATTTATTGCAGCAAAAGAAGCTGGTGCTGATAGAATAGGTGCAACTGCTACAGAAGCTATTCTTACAGAAGCAAAAGCACGCTTTGGTGATTCCTAAAAAATGCTAAAAGCAAAAAGCACAACACT
>CAZQEZ010000041.1:1217-32840 GCA_964592475.1 uncultured Roseivirgaceae bacterium | reverse complement strand
CCAGATAATTTTGTAATGGTGAAACCGGATAAAGTAACAATATATTATTTTAATTGGTTAGATTCGACTGAAAAGTTAAATCTAACTTATTTTAATGGTATTTTCTTAAGCGAAAGGAATGTTTTTGGATATATTACTGAAATTTATTCAGTGGGTAATTTTTTTGTAGAGTTATGGTACGGAGGGTTAGGTGCTGAAGAAAATCCATTTGTCAAAATTAAAAGCTTTCGATCTATTAAGTTTTTAGAGCCTTATTTATGCATTGAGTCTAGTTTTAAAATGTTGAAGGATGTAAATTATTAAATTATGAACAAGATTATAAATAGCATCTGTACAATTGTTTGCAATGACTCATTAAATGCACTGGAAATTAATTTTAATAAGAATGGAAAATTACAAGAATACAATGAATCCATGGAGTTGGCTATGGATCTTAGTATAATCCGTCAAGTAAACAAGTGGATTATAAATATCAATGATTTTCAGGATTTAAAGATAGAAAGTTTTTTAATGTTATTATTCAGTTGGTCAAAAATTGTCAGGAATAGAAATAAGGAAAATCATAAGGTTATTATGATAACATCTTCCGAAATATCAAATAAAATAAATGCTATTCTAAAGAAAGATTGGTGGCATAAACGCTACAATCGTTCTGATATTAATATAAAAATATTTTATCATGAAAGAAAAGAATTTTTACCTTTAGAAATGGTAACTCAAACTCATTGAAATTTATTTATGAAAATGATTTCGTTATTTAGCCATAAGTTATGAATAAAGTGATTTAATAAAGATCAATTGAGTTTAACTACTGCTGCAAATCTACCGGTTACTGGCTTAATCTTTCGTGCAGAAAAAAACGTATCAGCATTTTGATAAGTACAAATTCCTGCAATTTCAATATTTTCTTTTTGTACTCCACATCGTATTAATTGCAATTCGTTAGCTTTCCAAAGATTAAAGAAATACTTTTCGCCTTTTAAGATTATAGTATCATGATTTTTTCCAAATGATAAATCGGCTGCTTCTTTTACTTCGTAACCTACCTCGTATACTTCCGGGCCGATGGATGGGCCAATACCAGCTATTATATTTTTGGGTTTAGTAAAAAATTGCTCTTGCATTTCATTTATTGTAGCCGTAGTTATATTGGCAATCGTTCCTCTCCATCCGGCATGTATTGCAGCTATTACCTTGTTTTCAGTATCGTAAAGAATTAATGGCACACAGTCGGCTAATAATACTGCCAGAACAACATCATTATCCTTAGTTATTAAAGCGTCGGCTACAAGATCTTGGCTATTATTTTTATCTATAATTATTACTTTATTGGAATGAATCTGTTGTGGAATTTTCAACTCTGATAATTCAACTCCAAAAGCCTTAGCTACCAAATTACGGTTATATTTTACAGTTATTTCGCTATCATTAACCATATAGCTGAGATTTAGGGCATGATGGTTGCCTTCACTTTTGCCCCCATGACGGGTGGTAATTCCATGGGTGATGTTGTTTAATTGTAGAAAATTTTTGAATTGATAAATTGGTAGATTATTGATTTGAGCCAATGATAAATTTTCTTGATCCATTTCTTGCTGTTTTTTAACTACACAGATGCAACATCGTTGGTTATCTTGTCAAATATTTGGAAGCTTTTTGAATGTTGGTTAGAATTTCTATCAATAGTAATAAATGCTTGATATTATTCTTTTGCTCTCAATTATAGTACAATTTACCCAAAAGTAGCAAAAAATCAATGTTAAGACAATAGTCTTTATTCGTTGCTTTATTTGCATTGGTGAATGTGTTTTAGCTGCATTATCGTTTCTTTGCAAAAAAATTTCTTAAGGGCAATTCTATTATAATCAATCAGAAGCAATGCCTTATAAATTTTGTCATTCTGCACTGTTGTCGTATTGCATTGCACAAATAAGGTTTCCTTCTGTATCTAAAAACTTCGCAACCCAACCCACACTAGGAATGGCGGTCTTGGGCATAAGAACCTGTCCACCGCTATTCTCTACTTTAACTATTGTTGCATCTAAGTTCTCTACACCAATAGTGCATTCCAAGCCAATTATTTTGTCGGGAACTGGCGAATATTTTCTTGACTGCATGGCTCCAATCAATTCTCCATCTTCAGTTTTATCAGCTTTGATTTGTAGAAAGTCGTCTTGTCCGTAAGAGTTGAAACCCCAATCAAACACGCCTTCATAAAATTGTTTGGCTCGTTCAATATCGTCTATGTGAATGGCGAAATGTGTTAATTTGTTTTTCATAAATGTTTGATTTTGAAGTGTGACAGATCCGTTATTATAGCTGCAACAAAATTTTTATTGTAAAATCTGTAGGACAGATCGAAGTAAATAATTGTCCTACGCAGTATAGAAGCATCTTTTAATTTCCACAACTGTATTTTCTTTTTATATTTTATTGAAATACAAAAAATAGTATTTGAAATAATAGTAGAAATGTAAAGGTACTGTTTCTGCTTTTATGAATTGATAATAAATATTTATACCTTTTGATAAGATGAAACGGTACTTTTATTTAAATCTGCGAGGGATATTTTTTCTAACATCTTCTCTTCCAATAGCTTAGCCCAGGCTCGCATATATTTTGCCACATCTTCTTTCACATTATAGTTAAGATTTCTTTCTTCTAAAGAAAATTGTCTCAAAACCTTTTTATCGCTCAATTTTTCTAAATGGCGAATATCTTCCAGTTCCAATCCCGCAGCTATCATTTCACTTATGATCAAATCGAAAGTCATGCCACTATTTTCACAGTAGTCTTGACTTTGTTCGGTCCAGTCACCATATCGACGCAGGGCATATTGATGAATCTCTGCTTTGGTCATGTTGGTAATTTCCTGCGCCAGATGGCCGCAATTGCAGCTTCCCATATGCCCCCACTGGTAGTTTCCACCGTTTTCAATTTTATTAGCAGCTTCGCGCAAAGCATTTACAAGTTTTGCTGTAGGTTTTGCCATAATTTAAGTAATTTTTTAAGGCTAACAACTGTTTAAATTATATGGTTGTGAAAATTCGTGAAAATTTTTAATTAATTCGCAATCAGTAAAACTTTGTCTACAAAGTCCGGAATTCGACATGGGCGGCGGCTTGTTTTGTTGATAAAGGCCAAAGTAGTGGATGCGGTGCTTATTAGTTCATGCTGGTTTCGATAAGTTTCATAGCTAAATTTGAGCCTGGTGTTTCCTACAGACTTTATACCAACATTTACCGTTAATTGATCATCATAATAAGCGGGCTTTATAAACTTAAAGCTCATATCGATTACCGGCATCAGTATTCCTTTTTCTTCAATGGTTTTGTAAGGCAAGCCCATTTTCCGAAAAGCTTCCCAGCGCGCATTTTCATAAAAACGAACATAGTTGCTATGATGCACAAAGCCCATCTGGTCAGTGTCTGCATAGCATGGTCTAAGCGATATTTTAATCATTTTTTACAGTTTTATAATTACACTTTCTTTTTGCAATTACACTTAATTAAACCACAATAATGACCAAAGTACTAACCATTTCATTCTGATAAATCGGTAAGGCTATTTTCATGGCTAATTATTTTTTGAATATTTACATTCCCTCCCTCTATTTTAATGGCATGTCCAGCTAGTAAGGCTGATGCTATCTTACGCCTTGCTGTTGCCACTATACGACCAAAGGTTTGTCGCGATACCTGCATCATGGCTGCGGCTACAGCATGATAAAAGCCTTCTGCATCTGCTAGTCGCAAAGCTTCATATTCATCTAGTGATATTATCGTTTGATTTAGCTTTCGCAAAGGAATACCTGCAGGTTTGTAATAAGTAATTTCAGGATGTGCTGCTATGGCTCTTGAACATTTTTTTCTTGGCATATGCTCATATTTTTTTTTCAAATTTAAGCATATGCTCAAAATAATCAATGAAAAGCACTAAAAATATTCATTTTTGTTAAATCATATAGTATTTCACATGAGTAAGTTTTGCACGAATTAATATGAGCATAACAGAAGCGATTTATTAATTTAGACATATATTTGTGAATCTATCCAATTGTTAATTCATGGACAATCTTAATTATGGTGTAATCGGAAATGGTAGAACAGCTGCTTTAGTTTCCCGATTTGGTTCAATAGAATGGGCCTGTCTTCCGGAGTACAATGCCCCCTCCCAATTTGCAAAACTTCTTGACAAAGCAAAAGGAGGTGAATTTGCAATCATCGCTGAAGATTATCAAGTCAATCAAAGATATTGGGATAATACTAACATTTTAGTCACTACTTTTAGTAATGGTGAAAATGTATTCGAATTGTGGGATTTTATGCCTATTTATAAAAATGAAAGCGGCGATTATTATTATCCTGCAGATATCATTCGCTATGTAAAGTATATTTCTGGTAAACCAAAATTTAAATGTAAATACAATCCGCAGCTCAACTACGCCAAAAATAAAACAAGTACGTTTTCAGCGCCTAACTATATAAAAAGCTTTAGCATCAATGGTGCTTACGAATCTATTTATCTATATAGTGATTTAGACTATAATAAAATATGTCATGGTGATCTCATCATTCTTGATAGAGATGCCTTTTTTTTAATTAGCTATAATGAGAAAATAATTAAGCCAACTGTAGTAAAAGCTAACCTGGAACTTCAAAGAACAGAGGTCTATTGGCTCAACTGGGTAGATAAAGGATATAAGTTTAAATATTATAATCAGCAGATCATCAGAAGTTCGTTGGTATTGCGTTTGCTTACTTTTAATAAAACCGGTGCAATTATAGCTGCCATTACTACCTCGCTTCCTGAAACAATCGGCGAAGAAAGAAATTGGGATTACCGATTTTGCTGGATAAGAGATGCCTCAATGATGGTGAGTGTTTTAATTAAAATGGGTTATCGGGATGAGGCTCATCGTTTCCTCAATTTTATTCTTGATATAGTTCCCGGCAAAGACGATAGAATTCAAATAATGTATGGTATAAGGGGTGAAAAAAAATTAACAGAATTTACACTAGACCATTTGGCAGGTTATGAAAATTCTAAGCCGGTAAGAATTGGTAATGCTGCTTACCATCAGAAGCAACACGATATTTATGGGGTGTTGGTAGACGTAATTTATCAAGACTTGAAAAACTTTCATGTAGCCCTTGATGACGCTGAAAATCTGTGGACTATTACCAGAGGAATATTGCGCACAGTAGAGATAAACTGGAAAAATACCGACCAGAGTATTTGGGAGTTTAGAAATGAAGAGAAGCATTTTACATTTTCAAAAGTACTTTGTTGGGTAGCCGCGGATCGCGGGAAAAAAGTAGCCAAATTGCTTGATAAGCCAGATTACGTGAATCAATGGTCATTGCTAGCCGATTGCATTAAAGAAGATATTTACGCTCATGCCTGGAATGAGGAGCAACAGGCTTTTACTCAAGCTTATGAAAATGAATACATGGATGCTTCCAATTTGTTAATGGAGTATTATGGCTTTATAGAGCCTACCGATCCAAAATTTATAAGTACTGTAAGACGTACCTACGATAAATTAGCCCATAAAGGTATGATGTATCGCTACAAAAATCAGGATGATTTTGGCTTACCTAGTTCATCATTTACTATTTGCACCTTTTGGATGATCAGGAGCTTGTATAAAATTGGTGACCAGGAAAAAGCTCAAGAAATGTTTGATAATTTAATTACCAACTGCAACCATTTAGGATTACTTAGTGAAGATATGGATTTTGATACCAAACGACTTTTAGGTAATTTTCCACAAGGGTATTCTCATCTGGCCATGATTGAAACAGCCATTATGTTTTCCGGAGGATACAAAGATGATGATAATGTTTTGCAAAATCTAAGAAGTTAATTTGCCGGATTTTTTTTCTCTTTTACTAAATGTTTTAAGTAATTGACCAGGTGAAAAAAATAATAAGCAGAAGCAAGGCCACAAAATTGACTCTTGCAAACGATGATGACCAGAGGTAGCATAAAATTATAAAGCTGCCATCCCAATAGGCCCAAAACAAGCTCTAATAGATAGTCTCGCTTATTTTTCAATATTTCCGGACCCACCAAAATACCCAGCCCCATTGCCAGTAAAGTGGTGTGCCTTCAATGTTTTTATTGACCAGCCTACGTACTGCTATGGCAAGAGCTCTTGTAGTGAAGATAATGTTCAAGTTAATGAATAGATTAATAACAAAACATATATTGTTTAAAATCTACTTTTTTTTTGCAGTTTTTCTTATTTTATTTTCTTTGCTATTTAAAAAAACCAAGCTAAGCACTAACGCTATAAAAGTAAAAATAATAAGTATATAAGTAGGTAGTGGATGATAATCAACTTGCCGGAAATATTTAAATATCTGTCCGCTGATGAGCGCTAATCCATAAAGGACGGTGAAAATCAATAAAACTGGTGATAAAATATAGCCCAATAGGTGCTTGCGCCATAGCCAATAAGCTGATAACATAAATGTAGGTAAAAGAAATGCCAAGTCTATTACAAATATAGCATTCGCTGCAGCAGGTTCATTATCGCTCATCTGTTGATATATAATTGAAACCCAGATAATTGCTTGAATTAAGGCAATTAAAATAAAATAAATCGAAACTATTTTTTCCGGTACTTTTTTGCTAAACATCTTATGCAATGCCTCATAATCGATGGAGTTGATCAACCTGATTAAAGAGAAAAATGAGATACTGATAATGGCTATATAAAATAAAAACAAGTCGGAATAAATGCCATTAAAAGCATACACCGCGTAAACATACAAGAAATAAGTCAACAATGCTATCCATATGAATAAACCAGAGGCAGAACCTTTTTTAGCTAAATTAATAACCCAGTAAAAAATAGGTATTGAGGCCAAAATCAACAGATCCTGGCCCTGATAGGTGGCTACTCTGGCTTCGGAAACGAATTGAAAATAAAATTCTCCGGAAAAAACACTGATTAAAGAAACCAATAAAGCTAAAAATCCGGTAATGTATGACAGATCAATAGCTAGCTTTAAATTTGTTCGTCGTATCATTTAGTTAAATATTACTTCTACTTAAATTAATTGAATGAATTTTGTTTTGTTTAAAAGGAAGATAACCTGTTGATAATCAATATATATTAAAATTCTCTAAGATTATTCAAAAAACAATTTATTATTTATCAGTTACTTTTTATGATTGAAAGATATTAACCTTACATGTATAGTAATATAAAAGTTTTTTTTATTAATTTAGCAAGAATAGGCTCCATTGCTTATGCAAAGTATTAAACCAGAAATCTCGAATATAAAGAATTTTTTAAATACCCTGTTGGATAACATCAATGCAGCAGTGGTGATTTTAGATGGAGACCTCCAGATCAAAGCTTTTAATAAATCTTTCGAAAATAATTTATCCAACCAGCTTTTTCCCAGTAAAAACATTGGAAATGCGCTCAATTGCATTTATGCTATAACAAATGATGAGATGTGTGGCAAAATGCCTCAATGTGAATTATGCGATTTGCGAAATTCATTACTACAGGTAATAGGAAGTAAGCAAAATATAAAAAATCAATATTTTAATCGTACCATGCCAAACGATGCTAATACCACTGAGCGCACGTTCTTGTTTAGTGCCCATCCGGTAAGGTATCAATATGAGGATATGATAATGCTTATTGTAGAAGATATAACTAATCAGCAAAAGCAAAAAGAAAGGCTGGAAAAGCAGAATATTGATCTAATGGCAATAAATGAACAAAAAAATAGGTTTCTTAGTATTGCCTCACATGATCTACGCAATCCTATTGCCGCTATTCAAGCCTGTAGCAGCCTACTCATCAAAACTTTAAATGATAAATTGGACGACGACCAAAGGGACTTACTGGATATAATCTTTACCAAGTCTCAATATAGCTTACAATTGATAAGTGATTTGCTCGATTATTCCAAAATTGAAGCAGATAAGTTAAACTTGTATTTACAGGATGAAGATTTTAATCAGTTTTTTAATTATATTTTATATAATTATACCATCATGATCCGACAAAAAAATCTTTTGCTAAAAGCTAATATAGCAGACGGATTGCCAGCAATAAAAATGGACCGCAACAGAATAGAACAGGTGATCAATAACTTAGTAGACAATGCTATTAAGTATAGTAAAGCTAATGATACGATTACAATTGACTGTGCTACAGTGAATGGTTACCTGGTGTTTTCCGTACAAGATTGTGGCCCGGGAATACCTGAAAACGAGCTGACAAAAATATTCAATGCATTTCATAAAGTAGAAACAACCTTCCATGCGAGCCGCAATGGAAGTGGATTAGGCTTAGCAATCGTAAAAAAGATCATAGATGCTCACGATGGTGAGGTTGAGGTAGATAGTGAATTAGAAAAAGGGAGTAAATTTACCATTAAATTACCTATTGCCTAATTATTGCTCTAAATTTTTAGCTGCCGATACTACTTTGTATAATTTATCTGACCTTCTCACTTTTTTATTGATGGGTATTGAAATGCTATCTCCTTTTTTTGCTATTTGTACTTGTTTCAAGTTTATCCTTATTTCGGTTACGGTAGTTTCAATTACTCCAGTAGTAGGTCCGGTAATTAGGATAACGTCACCTATTTGTAGGCTTTTAGTTTCCATAAGAAATTCAGCCACACCTAAGTTTGAAAAATAATTCATGCCCTTACCCAAATATATTTTTCGGGTTGTGGCACGATTTCCATACTTGTTGCTCCATTCACCTAATCGCTGTCCCAGGTAATATCCATTCCAAAAGCCACGGTTGAATACAGTAGATAGATCTTTCACATATTGCAAAGTTTTATCATTGGAATAATTATTTTCAGCAATAGCTACCAATGCTTGATGATATGTGTAAGTGACAGTCTTTACATATTCCGGTGAGCGGGCACGTCCTTCAATTTTTAAAACGGTAATTCCGGCCTCAACTATTTTATCCAAAAATTCTATCGTACACAAATCTTTAGGCGACATGATGTATTCGTTTTCAATATCAAGGCTTAAATCTGAGCCTTTGTCGGTAACAGTATATCCGCGACGGCACATTTGTAAGCACTCTCCCCGGTTAGCAGAAGCATTTTGCTGATGCAAACTAAGATAACATTTACCAGATATCGCCATACATAATGCACCATGAATGAATATTTCCAGGCGAATCAACTCACCTGATGGGCCTTTTAGTTGCCTATCTTTTATCTGTTCATGAATATATTTAACTTGCTCAAGATTGAGCTCTCTGGCCAATACCATTACATCAGCAAACTCTGAGTAGAAAGCTACACTGGCTATATTAGTAATATTAGCTTGGGTTGAAATATGTACAGGTATTTGCTGCTTCCTACAATATTGAATCACCGCAATATCTGATGCAATTATTGCATCAATGCTTGCTTGTGCAGCAGCATTCACAACTTGCTCCATTTGCTCCAACTCTTGATCAAAGAGTACTATATTAAGCGTAAGATAAGCCTTAACATTATGTTTTCTGGTTATATCCCTTATCTTGGGTAAATCGGCTATGGTGAAGTTGCGAGAAGAACGAGAGCGCATATTTAACTTTTCTACTCCAAAATAAATTGCATTGGCACCTGAATGTATGGCCGCGATCAGGCTCTCAAAATTTCCGGCAGGAGCCATCAATTCCACTGCTTCTCTCGATGTGCTAACTTCAGTCAATTGTTTTATTTTTACTAATGGGTAAAAATCAGCTCAAGGCCAACATTTTTTCAATTGGTTTACGAGCCTGATCCATGATTTCAGTAGTGAGATTGATATCAGGCTTTTCGTATTTTAAACTGAGGTAAAGCTTTTCCATAGTATTTAGCTTCATAAATGCACAATCATTGCAACCACAAGTTGCATCGATAGATGGTGCCGGAATATAGATTTTTTCCGGTGCATTTTTTTGCATTTGATGCAAAATACCACTTTCTGTAGCTACAATAAATTTCTTTTTAGTACTGTTTTGAGTGCGTTTTAGTAAGGCAGTGGTAGAACCAATAAAATCTGCTACTAAAAGTACTGGTTTTTCACATTCAGGGTGGGCTATAAATTCAGCATCAGGATGTTGCTCTTTCATTGCCAGTATTTTTTCTAAGGAATATTTTTCATGTACCATGCATGCTCCATCCCACAATACCATGTTTCTACCGGTTAAGCTATTGATATAGTTCCCCAGATTTTTGTCGGGAGCAAAAATAAGCTTAGCATCTTTAGGATAAGACTCTACTATTTTTACAGCATTAGATGAGGTACAAATTACGTCGGAAAGTGCTTTGATGGCAGCTGTACAATTGATGTAACTAATAACCTCGTGGCCAGGATGTTGCTCTTTGAATTTGGCAAACTCATCTGCCGGAGCTGCTTCTGCTAAAGAGCAACCTGCATTTAAATCCGGAATTATCACTTTTTTATCAGGATTTAAAATTTTAGCTGTCTCTGCCATGAAATGTACGCCTAAAAACACGATCATATCAGCCTCGGTATTAGCAGCTTGTTGAGCAAGTGCCAGGCTATCGCCTAAAAAATCAGAAATATCTTGCAGGTCACCTGTTATATAATAGTGACCTAAAATAACCGCGTTTTTTTCCTCTTTCAGACGTTTTATTTCTGCTATATAATCAACATCTTCTCTGTTTTTTTGCTTTACAAACCCATGTTCTTCTACCAGTTGATCTATATCTGTAATCATTTTTTCTCCTTTTTCAATGGTAAACGATTAACGCAATATTATTGTTAAAAATTCATTATTTTTCTTCTCTGTGCACGGTATCGGGAGAGAAAGCGGGTAAACATACCGCGATGTATTCTGCTCCGTCAGGATGAGGCGTACTGTATTGTACCCATTCTCCTGCCGATGCCAAAATAGCCTGGCCAGCTTTTACCTCGATGGTTTGTTCTTTGGTTTTTACCAGCAGTGCCCCCTTAAGTACTACCGTGTATTCGTCAAATTCTGGTGTTTGGGCTGGTTCAAGCCATCCACATGGACTTTGCATGCGGGCAATACTTAATTTATCATCGCTGGAATTAACCCGGCCAATAAATTCATCAATTATTTTGGGCTTGTTGCCCGCGGCTTGAATGCGCGTGGGTGAATCAAATAATTTTGCCATAATATTGTTAGCTTGGAAGTCCGTGAGTTGCTAAATAGCTGTTATAATATCGCTCATCCATGGTTACATCTATGTCAAACCAATCGGGAGGTTTAAATTGATTGCTTTCCTTTTCACTAGGAAATTCTACTTCAGCCAGTATCAAACCTTCTAAATCGCCAGCAAAAAGATCCACTTCGATGGTGTAGGACTTGAAAGAAAAATAATAGCGCGTTTTACTTATCCTGTTATTTATTGTATAAGGCCAGAGATATTGAAATTGACTTTCAGAAAGAGAAAACTCAATCTCTTCCCGTATAAGTTTTCCACTCTTTTTAATTGTTTGATAAAAATAATCTCCTTTTTGCCTTATTCTTACTACTCCGGCTTCTGTATTGAATAGATAACCTTGGGCTATAATCTCATGTCGTTGCTCTTGCCACCCATCTGGCAAGTTACTTACCAAATATTTTCTTTCAATTTCAAGTGGCATTCTGCAAAATTTGAAATTATAAAAAAACTAATCTTCTTTTTTTACACTTTTCTTATTCGACTTTTTCTTATTATCGTCTTTTTTGCGGCTGTTGCCGTATGAGCCTGTCACGATTTTACCTTTTTTAGTTTTTTTATCTCCTTTTCCCATTGTCGTTTTTTTATTAATTAAAAATGGCTGCAAATATAGTAAAACAGCTTCATATTGTACAGTTTTTAATTCATGATGATTTTGAGATTTACTTTGTTTAATATGATTATTTACTAGTAAATCACATCTCAAGCCTATTAGATGAACATTTAACAATCATTCGATGCACAGGTTAATTTTATAAAATGCAAACCATGAATAATAAAATAAAAGCCGCAATTCTAGATCTTGATGGTGTAATTACACAAACCGCCAGCATTCACGCCAATGCCTGGAAAAAACTCTTTGACGAATATAACCTGCAGCGAAAAGAGGCTAACAAATCTACATATCCTGAATTCTCAATTGAAAAGGATTATAAAAAATACCTTGATGGAAAGCCCCGATATGAAGGAGTGAATTCTTTTTTACAGTCTAAAAATATTGAATTGCCTTATGGCAACAAAGAAGATGATCCTCAGCAAGAAACCATTTGTGGCTTGGGCAATAGAAAAAATGAGTTTTTTCAAGAAGCCCTGGAGGAAAAAGGTGTTTCACCATTTCCGGATACAATTGAAAAAATAAAAGAATGGAAGGCAAAAGGATTAAAAGTGGCTGTAATTTCGTCCAGCAAAAATTGTAAGCCAGTATTAAAAAGTGCTGGGATAATCGATTTATTCGATGCCATTGTAGACGGTGTGGAATCTGAAAAAAGGAATATAGCAGGAAAACCCGAACCAGATATATTTTTAGAAGCTGCCCGCGAACTACAGGTAGATAGCCAGCAAGCCTTTATTGTAGAAGATGCAATTGCAGGCGTCAAAGCCGGTGCAAAAGGGGATTTTGCTTTAGTTGTAGGCATGGAAAGGGATGAAAAGTTACATGATAAGTTAAAAGAAAATGGTGCTGATAAAGTGGTTGCCTCTTTAAAAGAACTTAATATAACTGAATAATTTTTAATCAAATAAACTATTGCTTCAGTAGTTCGGATTTCAATTGTAAGTATTTTTTAGTAAAATAGATATTGTTTTGAGACTCTCTCAAGTCAAAGCCGAAAGCTCTCCTGCTAACCGCAAATATTGGAGGTGCCTGAATCCGTTTAAAATAATTAATTTTAAATAACTTCCATTTGTGTTCGAGATCATCAATAAATTTTGCCGGGGTATCAAAATGTTTTTGTAAAAGAGCCTTATCAAAATGCAGCTTTTCTGACAACGTTCCATCTTTATAAAACTCCAGGAGGTTTTGAGGATCTAACCGAAACTCTACAAAAGCTCGCATAAGCTTGTCATGATAAGGATAAATAATTGGGTCACCTTTGCCCTCGTCTACTTTATGTTCTTCACTCAATTCAGCCGAGGCTGGTATATCAAATATTTCCTGCGGTATAAGTTCCTTACCTGCTTTTTCATTGATGTATTTGCCCAGCTCATACACTTCCATTTTATATAAATCAGCTAAAGGCGCCAAAGCGCCATTCACATCCCCATACAATGTAGAGTAGCCGAGGGCAGTTTCAGTTTTATTGCCATTATTAATAAATACTGCACCTAAAGCAGAGGCAACTCCTGCCAATACACGCGAACCTCTGTCCCTTGCTTGTATATTTTCCTTGTTCAATTGTGAAAGTTGTACTTTGGTAATAAAATCAGAACCATCTAAACGGGTAAAACTGGTATCGTTGAGTTGATCTACCGTGTATTCGTAAGAATGTTGAATGGGAATAACGGTGTAATTAAGTCCAAGATTTTGGGCTAGCTTACGAGCCGCACTTTTAGTGGTTTCGGAGTTATACATTGAAGGCATATTGATAGCATAAATATTTTCGCCCCCTAATGCTTGGGCAAATAAAGCGGCACTTAACGAAGAATCTATGCCACCGCTAATACCGATTACGGTTTTTTTTGCTCCTATTTTTTTATAAAAATCACGAATTCCATGAATGAGGCCTTGCAATAGCTCTTCTTTATCTTGTCCGGGGCTCAGCTGCGCGTTTATATCTGCTTTTTGCTTTTCTGCAAAAATTGTATGCCTCAGTTGTTCAGCCTTATATCCGGCAGCTACTTTTGCCAGGCTTCCATCCGGATTGTAAAATGTGCTGCTGCCATCAAAAAGGAATATGTTTTTCCCATTGTTTTGGGAGCCTACATTATTTACATAAATAAAAGGTACCGGATTGCTTTTTATTCTCTCTCGTACTACCCGGTGTCTTTTGTCATTTTTTCGCCAGGTCCAGGGAGAGCATGAAATGTTAATTATAAATTCTGCTCCATTATCCAGCAAAGTTTGGATAGGATTTAACGTATAATCATCGTTCCACATATCTTCACAAAGACTTACTCCAACTTTCCGTTGCTTACTATTTAATTCAATAAGGTAGGGGTTAAGATAATCTTTGAGCTGCCGATGGCTATCTTGTGCCATTTTGCGCAAAGAGTAAAAATAGCGTTCATCATCAAATTCCCTGTATTTAGGCATTAGTGTTTTATACGATATGCCTAATTGTCGTCCATCTTGAGCTACTATAGCGGCATTGTATTTTCTCACTCTTCCATCTTCACCCACCTTTTCTTCATCTATGCTTACATTTCCCCAAATGGCGGTGACACCTTTAGTGGCTGCTATTATTTCTTGATCATATAAAACACAATCCCTCACGAATGCCTCATTTTCCCATTCATCACCCAAAAGATATCCCGGTACAGCCATTTCCGGAAAAACGATTATGTCATCTCCATTGGCAATAGCTTTAGTAATTTCTTTAATAATTGTCGCACTATTTAGGGCAGGGTTTCCTGGTTCAATATGCATCTGACAAGCAGCTACTTTTATTTCTTTATTCATGATCGTGTTGTTAAGTGGCAAAAATAGTTATACATGCCACATATAAAAAAATAAATTCTTATATCTTCAAGCTTGGTGTTCAACGTTAGTTTATAAAATCTCATTCATTTATTTTATAACGGTGAAATGAAAATTAAGGCAATTGTTTACGTGTGCATTGCTATTTTTTACTTAATTTTATCAAAAAAATAGAAAATCGTTATAAACTTTATTAAATTATGGAAGATAGAAGAAACTTTTTAAAGAAAGCTGCGCTAGGTTCAGCTGGGTTAGCCGTTGGTTTCAGTGCCAAAAGCTATGGTAGCATATTGGGTGCTAATGACCGCATCAATGTTGGTATAGTAGGTTTTTCGAATAGAGCTAAAGGGTCCTTGATCCCTGCATTTTCAGGACTTGCAGAAAAGCAAAATTTTCGTATTACTGCCATGTCTGATATATGGAACCGTAGGAGAGATGAGTGTTTAGCCTATATGCAGGAAAAAACCGGTGAAAAAATAAACGTGGCCCGCAATAATGAAGAACTTTATGAAAAAGAGAATTTAGATGCTGTAATTATCAGTACAGCAGATTTTCAGCATGCCCTTCATGCAAAACAGGCCGTAGAAGCTGGTATGGATGTTTATTGCGAAAAACCATTTGCAGAGACCATGGCAGATAACCGCGAAGCACTGGCTGCAATAAAAAAATCAGGTAAAATTGTGCAAGTTGGTTCTCAGCGCAGAAGTGGTCGTAATTATCACAATGCAGCAGATTACATTCAATCAGGAAAATTTGGTGATATCGTAATGGTAGAAATGAATTGGAATGTTAATCAACCCGGGCGCTGGAGATTACCACATTTAACTTCAACAATTAAAAAGGAAGATACTGACTGGAAACGTTATTTAATGAACAGACCCTATGAAGAATGGGACCCAAGAAAGTATCTGGAGTATCGCCTGTTCTGGCCATATTCTTCCGGCATTCCCGGACAATGGATGTCTCATCAAATCGATACAGTTCACTGGTTTAGCGGTTATCCTCATCCTCGAAGTGTAGCTGCTAATGGTGGTATTTACCTTTGGAAAGACGGCAGAACTAATTACGATACCATGACCGCAGTTTTTGATTATGGTCCACTTGATGACAAAAGTAAAGGCTTTCAGGTTGTTTACTCTTCCCGATTCACAAACTCTGCCGGAGGGGTGAAAGAAATTTACTATTCCAATGGCGGTACTTTAGACTTATCAACCAACATGGTAACGGATGAAGGTGGGCTTAATGAAAGACATGCTTCTGCTATGGACATGGAGCCTAATAAACTAGATTCGTTTTCACTTTCTGAAAGTAAATCTAAAGCCGTAACAAGCGCCGACACAGGAGCTGATAACATGACATCCAGGCACATGCTCAATTGGATGGAAAGTGTGCGGGATCGTAAGAAACCACATGCTGATGTAATGGCAGGCTATAATCACTCCATTGCTAATATAATGGTGACTGCTGCCTTACGCACCGGCGAATATGTTACCTTTGATGAAAAAAATCAGGAAGTACTTGCAGGTGGCAAGGTATTTAAATATTAAAACACAAAAATCTAATAGGAAGTTGTCTTTTGTTGCTGCTAAAACAAGCGAATGACAACTCTATGAAAAATTTTATAGAAAAGAAAGGATATAAATATATGAAACAGTTAGTAATATTATTAATAGCCGGTTGCTTAGTTTATAGCTGTAAGCAAGGTAGCCAGGAAAATGGTGAGAATATGAGTGATCAGGAGCTAGAATTGGTGCAGGTAATACATCGGGAAAATGAAAATAAGGTAGACATTGTTATCAATGGCCAATTGGTAACCTCTTTGATTTCTACAGATGAAAAACCAGTGCTCTATCCTGTAAAAACGCTTAGTGGCACTACACTTACAAGAGGCTTTCCTTTGGAGTCAAAAGCAGGAGAGCGAGTGGATCATCCGCACCACGTAGGTATATGGTTAAATTATGGCGATGTGAATGGTTTGGACTTTTGGAATAATTCATCTGCCATTCCGGAAGACAAGAAAGATCACTACGGCACCATAGAGCTGAAAGAAATAATATCAACTTCCAGTGGTAATGACAAAGGAGTTTTGGAGACAAACAGTGATTGGATTACACCCAATGGCAAAACACTACTGGAAGAATTTACCAGATATGAGTTCCGTGTAGATACTGCCAATCAGACTTACACGATCGATAGGTATACACAGCTAAAAGCCCAGGATACCCTTGTCACTTTTGACGATAATAAAGAAGGCATGATAGCTGTGAGAGTAACCCGTGCCATGGAGTTGCCATCCGATAAACCACTTGTATTTACTGATGAATCCGGCAAAGCTACCGATGTACCGGAAATGAATAATGAAGGCGTAAACGGTGATTATTTGAGTAGTGAAGGTGTTACGGGTAGTGATGTCTGGGGAACCAGAGCCAAATGGGTTAAATTACATAGTACAATTGATTCAGAGCCTGTTTCTATTACTATTTTAGATCATCCAGATAATATTGGCTATCCCACCTACTGGCATGCCAGGGGCTATGGGTTATTTGCAGCCAACCCGTTAGGACAAAAGGTCTTTTCTGATGGAGAAAATGAATTGAACTTTAAATTAAATCCCGAAGAGAGTGTCGAATTTCAACATAGAATTATTGTTCATTCGGGAAGTGAATTAAATGTTAATGAAATTAATGAGCAGTTTGATAAATTTCAAGAGCAAGCTATAACAAATTAAGGTGAATGGAAACTCCTGCTTTCTTGAATAGAAAGCAGGAGTTTTTCTACAAACCATTTGTCAATTATGATCGAAAATTAATATGTTATATTCTACCTTTGCTTCAAGCAGTTTACATTTAATGACTGTGTAATATTTATGCATTTATATTTTTTCATAATTTATTGACTTTCAATAAATTAAACCTATTTTTTTAATAAATTACTATAATAGGCGAACTATTTTTGATGTTTTGATGTAATATTTAGTATTAAATTAAAAATTTTATATTATCTTTGAGAAATCATTAGCATCATGGATTTTTTTATTATTTAGTATTTTCAAAGTTCAACTAGGTAAACTATGTTATCATTTTATCATTACAGTAAGCTTTCAGCCAATAAAAAGATCGACTATTTAAATAGAAAAGGACAGTATTTGTGCTATCGAGATTTTTTAAAGTACAACATTAAGTTATATTTTATTGATGATTTTTTTGCTGAAATATGGATTGATGCTGACAATCAGGTTTTTAATATTTTTCCCTTTACAACATCAAAATGTCTAAAGCCATATCTCGAAAAAATTGATATTAAAGATATCTATCAATATTGATAAATTGTTAACTTTCAGCAGGTATTGTCAGTTAGCACTATGCTAATGATAATATTTTTTTATGAAATCACAATGTCCATTTTGTAAGCCGAAGATCAAGAAAGTTTCTTTTTTATCATCTCCTAATTTTCATGTTATTTACAACCAGTCACCCATTCTTCCGGGGCATTCTTTAGTTATTCCCAAACAGCATTTTGTAAGCTTATTAGATCTTCCCTTGGTCTATACGCATGAGTTAATGAATCTAAGCATGCATGCTATAAGATTGTTGCTTAAAATATTTAACGCTCACGGATTTGATTGGTCAGTTCAAGATGGTGCTGTAGCCGGGCAAACCGTAATGCACCTGCATTTGCATTTAATACCACGATACAAGAACGATTTTCCCGATCCAGGCGATTGGTATCCCGCCTTACAAAATCACGAAAAATCAATAATTGATAATGACAATCGAAGGCATTACTCGCAGCAGGCATTAGAACAAATTGCAGATGAATTGAAACATAAGATTAGGCAGATGTCGGATTGAATATCAATTGATGCAATTTAATTCATTAGTAATATATTATGCTTAATAATAAGAATACATATAAAATAATCGACAATAATTCATTATTTTAGCGTTATTAATCCTAATTTTTTTAAATAAATGAAAAGAGTAGAAGCAATCAGGGAAGGTTTTTATTATACCGATGGTGAGAAAATTATTACCATTGCAGGCTCATTACCCAATCGCCCCGAATTCTTTAGAGCGTTTACTGAAGACGATGAAGAAATCAAAATCCGCCAAGAAAAGCTCTATAAAGTACGCTTAGATGAAAATTGGTTGAAGGATTTTGGCTTTAAAGATGGCGGAAGTGTATTTAAAGATGCTGATGTAGAAACTACCATTAAAAAGTTTGGACCTTCTTACAGGTTAGTAGAAGTAAGCAGTAGCGATAAAAAAAGAATCACGATATTGAGTGTAGATGAACTACAAAACTATCTTTTTGAAAAAACCGGTAAGGTTCCCAGCGTTTAGGAAAACTTTCAATCCGTCCAACCTTCATTAAAAGAATAGTTGCAGACTATTTTATTTTTAATTTCTTTTGATAAAAGAAGTGATAATGCTATCTTTGCAGCCTTGTTTTAGAAAACATTCAATTTATTTATTTATGGAAATGAAAAATTATGAGACGGTATTCATTTTAACTCCCGTTTTGTCTGATGTTCAGATGAAGGATGCTGTCGACAAGTTTAGGAACGTATTAAAAGAGCATGAAGCAGAGATTGTGCATGAAGAAAATTGGGGACTTCGTAAATTAGCTTACCCAATTCATCATAAATCTACAGGTTTTTATCATTTGATAGAATTTAAAGCAAGTCCTAAAATTGTAGCGGCACTTGAACTTGAATACAAGCGAGACGAGAAAGTACTGCGCTATTTAACTACTTCTCTTGATAAATATGCAGTAGAATACAACGAAAAGAGAAAAAGAGGAGAGTTTAACAAAACCAGTAAAGAAAAAGAGGAGGCTGCATCATGACATTAATGAACGAACCTATTCACAGAGGTGATACAAAAAAGAAATATTGCCGTTTTAGAAAGCATGGTATCAAATACATCGATTATAAAGATGCTAATTTCTTATTAAAATTTGTAAACGAGCAAGGTAAAATATTGCCTCGTCGAATTACCGGTACGAGTGCCAAGTTTCAAAAAAAGGTTTCTCAGGCAGTAAAAAGGGCTCGGCATTTGGCCTTACTACCTTATGTAACCGATTCTTTAAAATAATTTAATCGATTTTAATAATGGACATTATATTAAAACAAGATTTCGAAGGATTGGGCTATAAAAATGATTTAGTAACTGTAAAGCCTGGCTATGCTCGTAATTACTTGATACCAAGGGGTTTTGCAATTGTAGCTAGTAAGTCCAATTTGAAGATGATTGAGGAAAATATCAGGCAAGCATCGCACAAAGCAGAAAAAATGAGAAATGATGCGCAAGCTGTGGCTGATAAAATCGGTGATATGGAAATTACTATTCCAGCAAAAGCCGGTGAAAGCGGTAAAATTTTCGGAGCCATTACTACGCTTCAAGTTTCTGATGCTTTAAAAGAAAAGGGATTTGAGGTAGATAGAAAGAAAATAAGCTTTAAAGATGATATTAAAAACATAGGTGAACATGCAGCAATCCTTGATTTACACAAAGAAGTGAAAAAGGAAATAAACCTGAAAATTGTAGCTGAATAAATACAAGAAACATATTTACAGTACAAGAAGCATCTTCACCCGGAGATGCTTTTTTGTTTTCTGACTAAAATTACTTTTCCTTATTCATTATACCGCCTTATATTTGCCTCGCGAATTACTTGAAATATGAAAAACTTTATAGAAGAATTACGATGGAGAGGCATGATACATGATATGATGCCTGGTGTAGAAGAAGCGCTGCAAAAAGGTGTGACTTCCGGATATATAGGCTTTGATCCCACTTCCGATTCGTTGCACATCGGTAGTTTGGTACAAATAATGATTTTGGTGCACTTTCAAAAGGCTGGACATAAGCCGGTGGCTCTGGTAGGAGGCGCTACTGGTATGGTAGGAGACCCCTCAGGCAAATCAAAAGAAAGAAACCTGCTGAGTAAAGAAGAAATAGAACAAAATATAGAAGGTGTTAAAAAACAGTTGGAGAAATTCCTGGATTTTGAAGGAGAAAATGCAGCTGAAATGGTCAATAATTATGACTGGTTTAAGAATTATAACTTTCTGGAGTTCATTCGGGATGCAGGTAAGCACATTACCATTAATTACATGATGTCCAAAGATTCTGTACAAAACCGGCTGGAAAATGGGCTTTCTTTTACCGAATTCAGTTATCAATTAATTCAAGGTTACGATTTTTATCATCTTTACAAAAATAAAAATTGCTTACTGCAAATGGGAGGTTCTGATCAATGGGGCAATATTGTTACAGGTACAGAACTCATTCGGCGTATGGATGGTGGAGAGGCTTTTGCTGTCACCACCCCTTTGATACGTAAAGCCGATGGTACTAAATTTGGCAAGACTGAAGAAGGCAATGTTTGGCTTGATCCGGAAAGAACTTCCCCCTACCAATTTTACCAATACTGGATCAATGCTTCCGATGAAGATGTAAAAAATTATATCAAAATATTTACCCTTAAAGGTAAAGAAGAAATTGAGACATTAA
Source organism: uncultured Roseivirgaceae bacterium (assembly GCA_964592475.1). Lineage (GTDB taxonomy): Bacteria > Bacteroidota > Bacteroidia > Cytophagales > Cyclobacteriaceae > CAZQEZ01. The sequence continues at coordinate 11,724 of CAZQEZ010000041.1, read as the reverse complement.
TTAAAGAACACGATCAGGCGCCGGAAAAAAGAGTGCTACAACAAGCATTGGCAGAAGAGATTACCGTGAGAGTGCACAGCAGAGAAGATTATGACCAGGCAGTAAAGGCTTCCAAAATATTGTTTGGCAAATCAACTACCGAAGAGTTGGCTTCCCTAAATGAAAAAACGCTTCTTTCCATATTTGAAGGAGTTCCTATGGCTGAAATAGATCATAGAGTATACAATAGTACTGCTAATGTAACGGATCTGCTCTCTGAAGTTACTAACAGTATCATATTTACATCGAAAGGTGAAGCCAGAAGAATGATAAAACAAAATGCCGTAAGCATCAATAAAAGTAAAGTAACTTCGGCAGAAGCCCCCTTGGAGTTTCTCTTGCTGAAAGACAAATATTTACTTGTGCAAAAAGGAAAAAAGAATTACTATCTAATAAAAGTAAACAATTAATTGAATTTTAACCCCGAAAATTATGAAAAGTATTTTTGCAATTTTATTTTTGACCATTCTTATTATGGGTGGTTGCCAGCCAAAACAGCAAGAAACAACTGATCAAATAGAAGATACCAGGCCCAACTTAGTGGTGTTTTTTACCGATGAAATGTCACCGGAGTATTTAAGTTGCTATGGAGGTGATATAGCCACGCCAAATATTGACCAATTGGCTGCAAATGGTATAAGGTTTGAAAATGCATATACTCCGGCTTCGATGTGTACCCCCAGTAGATTTTCATTTATGACCGGTCAATATCCTGGTAGAAGTCAATCGGAAGAGTTTCAGGACACTTATCCGAGTGATGTGCCCTATTCGGTAGCCTGGAATTTACATTTAACTCCTGAAACCGCAACGATTGCCAAAAGCTTAAATGAGGCAGGCTACAATACAGGAATGGCCGGAAAATGGCACATTAGTAGTTTGCCTGAAGGTGCCCAAAGGCCATCTTTTAGTGAAACTGATAGTTTGCATGAAACGGAGACACTGCAAAAACTGGTAAAGTATCAACGCCTGGTACAACAGGTGGTACAGGAAGATGGTGGCTTTCAGCAAACCAATAGTGTACTGTTTGGAAATTTTGATGGCTTTCCACATCCTCAATTAAAGTTTCATAATATTCCCTGGATCACCAAAGGTGCAGTTGACTTTTTGCGTAAGCAGGAAAATGAGAATAATCCATTTTTTCTTTACGTAGCTACCACTGGTATACATGGTCCCGATCATCATGAGGCTTTGCATAAGGATGTAGCCCTAACTCCTGAAGGCATTATGCCGGAAGTAGAAAATTATAACCCTAATATAGATTCACTAATTAAAGTTATTGACTCGGTGTCTAATCCGCAAAAACATAAAATTGCGGGCATGGCATATTTGGATCATCATGTGAAAACAGTAGTAAATACCCTAAAAGAAATAGGCAAATTAGATAACACCATCATCATGTTTATGTCCGATCATAATGTGGAACCGGGCAAAGCTACTTGCTATGAAAAGGGAATTCATATACCCATGATTATAACCGGGCCAGGAGTGACGCAAGGAGTTAGTAAATCGATTGCACAAACTGTAGATGTGTATCCAACGATGCTCAATATTGTAGAAGCTAAAACACCTGAAAACCACCAAATAGACGGATTGGATATGTCACCTGTTTTGCAAAATCCTGAAGCAAGCTACCGGAAATATGCCTATTCAGAAGCAGGTTATGCTCGTAGTATTACGGATGGCAGAATGAAATACATTTCATTTTATTATCCTCAGCACATGATCGATTCGATGAAAAGCGGTGAAATCGATTTTGCCCCTAATCAATTAGGCTCTAAAAAACAGGCGCACTCATCAATAGCTATTGAAAGTTATCCTCATTATTTTGATGCAGATCAGCTGTATAATCTAGAAGAAGATCCTTATGAAGTAAATAATTTAGCTTCCTCCGGTAAATATGCCAATCTATTAGAGGAAATGCATGATGATTTGCACAATGAATTCTTGGAGTCTTTTTCTCACCATTATCCAGCAGGACCGAGTGCGTTTAGGAAAACACCAGCTTATGATCTATTGGTAAAAGAAACTAAATCAGTAGGTACTGATTATATACCTTGGTATAAACCACATCATGGCAAACTATCGTGGCCCCCCGTTGAGGATAAATGATGAATTTAATTAGTATGAATGACTGTCTCTTGATGGATTATAAAGGCCTGTTTAACCTAGAATTTAAAAGAGTTCTCACCATATCTTAATTTTATTTAGTAATTGCGTATTTTAGCAGATAATAATTTTCAATCAAATTAAAAATTTTCATCAATATGAAAAACAAACGCATTATTACAACCTTATTTTTTGCATTATTAATTTCAACTGCTTACGCGCAAATTGAAGTGCCCAGAGCAAGTCCAACAGCTTCTGTTAGTCAGGTAGTAGGCTTTACAAAAATCACTATCGATTACTCTTCTCCAAGAGTAAAAGGACGTGAGATTTTTGGTGAATTACTTCCTTATGGCACCACCTGGAGGGCTGGAGCCAATGCACCTACCTCCATTACCTTTAGCAATGGAGTAACCGTGGGAGGGGAAAATCTTAGAGCAGGTACTTATAATATTTTCATTACCCCTGCAGAGGATGGTGAATGGACTGTGCATTTTAACGGTGAAGAAAAAAGCGTATTTGCCTACATGAGTGATGGTAAAATTGATGAGGCTGCCATAATAGCCGATAATGCTGCCAGTATTAAAGTAGCACCTAAGAAGACTGCAGAAGTTGTAGAGCGACTGCGATACATGGTTTCCCCTACGGATAATACCGAGGCACATATCACCATGGAGTGGGAAAATGTAAGTTTAACTTTTCCTGTTGACGTACGTACAGAAGCTATTATGAATCAGATCCAAGAAACTTTAAAGTAATATTTAATCTGACAGGTACGGTTTATTTAGCCGGCCTGCCAGGTTTATTTTAAATTGAACAAGCCCTGATCAAGAATTATTTTCAATAATAAAAATGTACAGACTATCTCTCCTTCTTTAGCACTTGTGCATAAGCCGCACCTACAGCAGTTGAAAATTCTGCATTTTCCGGGATTATAAAGTCTACATCAAACATCGTTTTCAGGTTTTCAAATATCTTGCGTGTTTGTGGTACTTTTACCACTTTACCGGTAAGCACTACTTTTTTATAACCGTTTTGCCGACTGGCAAAAATCGACATCATGCCAATAGTTTGCGAAACCAGGTTGATGATCCCCAATGCCAGGTCATTGGCATTGGCCTTATCGTTATGTTTACCAAAGTTGGAGGCTGTAGCATCTACCGGAAGGTTGCCAATTTCTCCATGAGCAATATCGGCAATACTCAGGTCCACATTTTGTAAAGAGCCTTTTTCTGCCATTTCCAGTAAGGTATCAAAATCCGAAACACCGATCATGTATTTTGCCAGCCCAATCAAGGTGCCACCACCAACCCCGGTTCCTCCCAGATGTTTTTGCTGCCCACCATTAGCTTCTACCAAAGCGGTACCAGTACCCATACTCACCACAATTGCTTTATCCAGACCGGATAGATACAGACCTCCCAATCCGATGGCCTCAAATTCATCAGTAAGCAGCACTGGAATGCCAAATAGGTTGTCTCCCAAAGCTGAAGCACCCACTCCGGTAATGGCGATAGCTTCAATATCTTGCAGGGTAATTTGCTTATGGTTAATAAATTTACCTAAAGCTCCTGAAGCCGAAGTTACCGGGTCATCTGCTTTCACGGAAAGAAAGCCAGCGGCCTGTTTGCCCTTAAAATAAATAATGTCTGTGGTGGTGCCGCCTATGTCGATGCCAAGTATCATAAATGTGTTAGTTTTGAATTGTATATGCTCCTGGTATCAGGTCTTGAGATAAAAGAATTTTGATTTGAGAAACAAGAGATTGAATTGATAAATATGAGTTATCTTCAGCATTTAAAACCAATACTATCATTTCATGTTTTATTATTTTGTTGATATTGCAGGTTTTTATCAAAAGTAATTAAACAATTAAAGCTATTTTTAAAACTCCAATTACCTGCTCTTTTGTAACACTTGGAAAATCCTGTAAAAATTCATCAATGGAAATACCTTTTTCCAGGTGCCAGAAGAGTGAATCAATAGGTACCCGAGTGTTTCTGAAAACAGGAGTACCACTTTGAATTTCTGTATCTATATTAATTAACATATTTTTTTATATCTTTTTCCATAGGATTATCTTATTATTTCTAAACTCAAAATTATTCAAAATATACAATAAATCCAGGTTATTCAGGATTCGCATTATTAATTTCGTCTTTAATGAACTGATTTTACTGCCTATTTGTCCGGTTTTTAAGTTTTCAAGCAGAAAAACTGACAAATCTTCTTTATTTCAAGCTTTATCTGTAAATAGTACAATGTTTGTTCAATTAGTTATGGTCATTAGTTATGGTCAAAAACTTATTATGAACTTAAAAGAACTTGAAATATGAACTTGAATAATTTTACTATAAAATCGCAGGAGGCTGTACAGCAGGCACAAACCATTGCACAAAGCAATGATCAGCAGTCGTTGGAATGTGCGCATTTACTTAAAGGAATGTTCGAAGTAGATGAAAATGTATTACCTTTTTTATTGGCAAAGCTAGGGGTAAATGTAGATGTACTGAAACAGGCATTGGATAGAATTGTAACCTCTTATCCAAAAGTAAGCGGTGGCAACATTTACTTATCACGCAATGCCAATGATGCGCTTATAAAAGCAGATAATTACAAAAAAGAATATAAAGACGAATATGTATCGCTGGAACACATGCTGCTTGGTATATTGGCTAATAATGACCAAGCCGCACAGCTTTTAAAGGATAATGGAGTAACTGAAAAAGCATTAAAAGCTGCCATTGGGGAATTAAGGAAAGGTGCAAAAGTAAACAGTCAAAGTGCTGAAGAAACTTATAATTCCCTAAATAAATACGCGATCAACTTGAACGAACGCGCCGAGAACAACAAGCTCGATCCGGTAATTGGACGGGATGAAGAAATTCGTCGTCTAATGCAAATCTTATCGCGTCGTACCAAAAACAACCCGATACTAATAGGTGAGCCAGGAGTAGGTAAAACCGCTATAGCTGAAGGTATTGCCATTAGGATAGTACAAGGAGATGTTCCGGAAAACATCAAAACCAAAAAGATTTATTCTTTAGACATGGGTTCCTTGATTGCCGGGGCAAAGTATAAGGGTGAGTTTGAAGAAAGATTGAAGTCGGTAGTGAAAGAAGTAGTGGCTTCGGATGGGGAGATTGTTCTTTTTATTGATGAAATTCACACCCTGGTAGGCGCAGGAAAGAGTGAAGGCGCTATGGATGCGGCTAATATTTTGAAGCCCGCCCTTGCAAGAGGTGAGTTACGTGCCATTGGTGCCACTACTTTAAATGAATATCAAAAGTATTTTGAGAAAGACAAAGCGCTGGAGCGTCGTTTCCAGATGGTGACGATCAATGAGCCGGCAGAAGAAGATTCTATTTCCATTTTACGGGGAATAAAAGATCGATACGAAGCTCATCATAAAGTAAGAATTAAAGATGACGCGATTATTGCTGCGGTGCAATTGAGTAACCGGTACATTACCGATCGTTTTTTACCGGATAAAGCCATTGATTTAATAGATGAGGCTGCCTCTAAAGTAAGGATAGAAATTAATTCTATGCCCGTAGAGTTGGATGAAGTGGAAAGAAAGATTCGGCAGCTGGAAATTGAGCGTGAGGCTATTAAAATTGAGAATAATGAGCCTAGGCTGGCTGCTATCAATCAGGAATTAGCGAATCTGACTGAAAAACGAAATGGCATCAGGGCTCGCTGGAATGCTGAAAAAGAAGTTGTAAACGAGGTGCAGCAAATCAAGGAACAAATAGACCAACTCAAATTTGCCGCCGAGCAAGCTGAACGAAATGGTGATTATGGAAAGGTTGCTGAAATCCGCTATGGACGGCTGGTAGAACTTGATCAGCAATTGAAGCAAAAGCATGAGGCCATTGATGAAATGAAGCAATCCGGTACGCAGCTGGTAAAAGAGGAAATTGACTCGGAAGATATTGCTGAGATAGTAAGCAAGTGGACGGGCATACCTGTGCAACGGATGCTACAGAGCGAAAAAGAAAAACTTTTGCACCTGGAGGACAAGTTGCATAAGCGGGTAGTAGGGCAGGAGGAAGCCATTGAAGCAGTTGCCGATGCCGTGCGTAGGAGCAGAACAGGCTTATCGGAAGAGAAAAGGCCCATTGGCTCATTCTTATTCTTGGGTACTACTGGTGTGGGCAAAACTGAGTTGGCCAAAGCACTGGCTGAGTTTCTTTTTAATGATGAAAATTTGATTACTCGCATTGATATGAGCGAATACCAGGAGCGCCATTCTGTATCAAGATTGGTAGGAGCACCTCCTGGCTATGTTGGGTATGATGAAGGTGGGCAATTGACTGAAGCAGTAAGGAGAAAACCTTATTCGGTAATTTTGCTGGATGAGATAGAAAAAGCCCATCCTGATGTTTTTAACCTCCTGCTTCAAGTATTGGAAGATGGACGCCTGACCGATAATAAGGGGCGGGTTGCCAATTTTAAAAATACCATTATCATCATGACCAGTAATATGGGTTCTGATATCATTAGAAGTAGTTTTGAGAAAATTGATGACGACAATCGGGAACAAATTATTGAGGCTACCCGAACAAACGTATTTGATTTATTAAAGCGCAGTCTACGACCGGAGTTCGTGAATAGGATTGATGATTTGATCATGTTCCAGCCGTTGAGTCAATCAAATATCAGAAATATTGTACAGTTGCAATTGCAATACTTGCAAAAGCTTTTACAAAAGCAAAATATTCAATTAACTGCCACTGATGAGGCTTTGGATTACATCGCCGCGATTGGGTTCGATCCTCAATTTGGTGCCCGGCCTATCAAACGCGTGATCCAAAAAGAGGTATTGAATGAGCTGAGTAAGGAAATGCTGGCAGGCAATGTGACTACCAACGCTGAAGTAGTATTAGATATGTTTGACGGAAAAATGGTTTTTCGCAAACCAGTAGCAGTAGTAGGATAGTAGTATGATTAACCAGAGAATAAAAGGCAGTTGCTTAGTGGCTGCCTTTTAATCTATCGGGCAGAATAAGACTTTAATCGCAGGTAATCGATAATTTTATACTTATATACGGGATTCCGGGGATTTACTAATCGGTAGACCTCCTTTTCAAGCTTGGCAACGTCTTTTATTTTAAACACGGGTCCTTCTCTTTCAAAGCCATCAGCACTGCAATCATTAGCGTATATTAATCGTATAAAAAGATGTTTCAGTTCAGGCATTCGCGTGATACGGTTGATTTGCTTCAATTCCCCAATTTCAAAGTATTGACTAAAGCACTGCTCCATTTCAGCATTCACTTTTGCTGAAGCCGAAGATTCGCAGTACCACCATGGACTGGCATTAAGCATTTCTTCCGCCTCCTGGCTTGCGCCAAAATGGTGCAGCATCTGCACATAATTTACCGGAATATTCCTGTTTTTAGGGTAATACGCCATAATTTCTCCTTTACTGTAGGCATCCAGCAAAATACCCGGAATTTTACTAGCCATGGCGTTTTGTTTTTCACTGCTAAAAACCCTGGAAATAATAATTTCATTTTGAGCCTGTAGCGAATCCATTGCTACAACAAATAGTAGGAGTGATGTTGCTATGAGTTTCATTGTATGCCAATTATTTTAGAAAGTTCACGTCTGTTTTTGGCTTGCCCCTGTGTCTCTAAAGTAAATGAGTAAGGCTTGTTGGCTATTGCAGAAAGCTGTGGATAATCTTTCAACTGCAAAACTTTTCCCCTGGCTGTAATCGTAAATAGCTTGTACGGTAGATTTTGAATGATAAAAAAATCATGTGTCCAGCTAGCCTTGGGAAAATAGAAAACGGAATTAATATTTTTATATACCAGGTAGATCGTGGATTCGATAGGACTTGTACCGTGCGCATCATTAAAAGCAGCTTTTACATAAGTATAATTGAAGCCACCCAGCATCTTATCAAAATTATATAAGCCAAATTGATCAATTAACATAGTTTGCAGCACCTTTGTCAATCGCGTATTCGGCTCATCAGTCCCCCTGCCATCGTTCATTTCGGCAGGTAGATTGTTATCAACTTGAGCCGCTCTTCTTGCTGGTGGGCTTCCCCAAAGGTGATTGTCATCATCAATTTTCAGGATATTGATTTGGTTGGTAAAGTTTTGCCAGTGTTTATTTTTCTGATCATATATATACCCTTCTACTCGTGGATCAGCTTTTTGTGACGCTACGGCCATGCGCACTTCTATGCTTTTACCCGGTGCCATTGCTACAGTATCATTTCCGGCCAAAGCATATATTTCGAACATGCCGGTAGATTCCAGGTATATTATCTCACCTGGCATCGTGTGCATTCGAATGTCGTGGGCAATTATATCCAATGGGGTGTGTAATTCACGATAATAAATAATTGTAGAATCTAATCCTGCAGGTATAGCACCTTCTTCTATAAAAATAATGCTACCGGAATTGGTGGTTATTTTCGAGCATTCACCAGCTTTTACAGGATATTGCTGAAAAGATTTCTGAAATGGTTGATCTTTAACTTGCGCTAAAACAACCGTTGGTAATAAAAGTAGATGAATGATCAAAAATAATAAATGTTGCATGAAATATTCTTTATAGAATTTAAAGTTAATCATACGATTGTTCAAATAAAATTAGATGTAAGAGATTGGCTAAGAACTTTTATTTAACATAGTATTTGAGTATTTGTAATTTGTAATTTATGATTTTTCTACAAAGAATGGTCAATTACCTGCATTAAATACCATAAAAGTTAGAAAACATGTAATATTTATCAATTTATTAGTAATGTAAGAAATTGATACCGTATTTATAATCAATAAAAAAAATATGGATAACTTTATATTCTTGTTTTAATAAAAATAAAATAGTTTATGAAAAAAATTTTCTCACCAATTTTAGCCATATTCTTTTTGATGGCTTGCTCAGAGTCACCACCGGAAACTGTAACCGTTGATGATAAATTTTCTTTACAAATTCCCGGATATCTTTCTGAGGCTAACGGTTTAAATAGTGATGCTTCATTGCAATATCAAAACCTTATCAAGGAATTTTATGTGATTGTAATTGACGAAGATATTGAAACTTTCAACGAGGCTATTAATGAAAATCAATTACAAGATATCTACAGCACTGATTTTGATGGATATTTCTCGTTACTTATAGACTCTTTTTCTGAAGGAATTGAAATATTTACTGTATCTGATCAAGTAGATTTGACCATTAATGACATGCCGGCAAAATCTATAGAAATTGAAGGCCAAGTGGATGATGTAAGTATCTATTACAATTATACCGTGGTAAAAGGTGAAACTGACTATTACCAAATTTTATCATGGACACTTCGGGATAAAAAAATCAATTATTTAGATCAAATGAATGAAATTGCAAAATCATTTGTAGAACTTTAATATTGAATCATTAAAAAAGAAAGAATTGTTTTGTTAAATCAAACGATTCCTTTCTTTTGCTTTGTGTTTTTCTTGATCAAAACTTCAAAATAAACTCACTCAAATTATCCTGCCGCTCCAGTTTCAGTTTTTTTCGTAGTCGGTAACGGGCAATTTCAACTCCTCTTACCGATATGTTTAATAGCTGTGCAATTTCCTTGCTGCTCAGATTCATGCGCAGGTAAGCTGCCAGTTTCATTTCTTGAGGCGTAATGTCAGGATAATTATTTTTCAGGCGTTCGCTAAAGTTGCCATGAACCCGGTCAAAATGAATTTGAAATTGTTCCCAGTCATTATCTGCTTCAATATTCTTCTCAATTTCCGTTACCAGCTTACCAAAATCTTTTTTAAGGCTTTGGTTATTACTCTTTTTAGAAAGTGCGTTCAATGTTATTTTAACGTGGTTTATAAATTCATTTTTGCTTATCAAATGTACAGCAGAATTGCCTAATTCTTTGTTTTTATGTTCCACCTCTGCTTTTAATTTCTCATTACGTAAGCGGGTGATTTCTTCATGCGATTCACGGCTCAGTTGATCTAGTTTAATGTCTTTCTTTTGCAAGGCTATTTGCTGGTCTATTTCTAGCTGCTGTTTTTCCTTTTTATGTTTACGTTCCATGAAACTCACCAGGAAAAACAATCCTCCCCCGGCAGATAGAAAATATATTACATAGGCTAGCCTGGAACGATACCATGGCGGTAAAATCCGGATACTTAGGCTGGCTGTATCACTTACTTTGCCATACACGTTGCGTGCCTGTACTTTGAATGTATAGTCTCCTTCCTGCAAATTAGTATATTCTTTATTGGCAACTGGTATCCAATCAGACCAGTTTTTATCAAAATTTTCTAATTGGTATCTGTACATGGCCTGGTTGCCTGCTCCGAAAACCGGGGATGCATAGCTTATTCTGATGGAATTGTTGCGATGAGCAAAC
>CAZQEZ010000041.1:0-1117 GCA_964592475.1 uncultured Roseivirgaceae bacterium | reverse complement strand
TCCGAAAACCGGGGATGCATAGCTTATTCTGATGGAATTGTTGCGATGAGCAAACGTGAAAGTTGTATCTCCTGATAGGTGCGCGATGGATGCATTTATCAATCCTGTGCTGTCTCCAATCACTTGTAAATATCGGATTAACGGTGCACCGGGTTCGCTTAAGATATATTGGCTGGTAGGGTCATAAGTGATAAAACCTTGCTTAGCTGAAAATAAAACAGTTTTATTATCAATTACCTGGATTTTTTCAAGAGCATCGTTTAGATAAGGAATGATCTGGTAAAAGGCGGCACTATCTTTTTCATAAGTACCCAATGGGTTTTTGTGTAATACCCCCGCTTCCTGGTTGGCAATATAATAGATATTTCCTACCGCGTCAGTTTCCATTTCTCTGATATGAGTATCCGCTGAAAAGAACTGATTAAGCGATGGATGAAGCCGGAAAACTTCTGCAGTTATATCGAAATGATAAATACCGGTTTCAGCGGCAAAAATCAATTCGCCATTTATTTCAAAAACGTTAATAAGGAAATTGGAAGGGAAGCCATGCTCCTGGTTATAATAATCTATTTGCTTAATTTCCTGCAGGTTATCATTAAATTGAATCCTGTATACTCCTTTGTAACCGTGAGACATCCAAAGGTTATTTTTATCATCTTCAGCCAGTACCCGGCATGACTCATTGAAGCCATCATACTTTTTCACCATCTCCCACTGGTTGTTTTTCCAGGCTAGTAAAAATAAACCCGTGTAGTGACCGGCAATCAGTTTATCAGGATGTTTTTTTGGTTGCAGGCACATCCAGGTGCCGTCTATATTAGCTATTTTTTCTGAATTATTAGCAGATATACTAAATATTCCGTTGTGATGACTCAGCAATACCTGGTTATTAAATACCTGCAAAGAATAGGATTGTCCTTCAGTTCCGGCTATCGCGTTGAAATCCTGCCAGTAATCTTTACTCCTCCGGAAATACACATGATTATTGGTGCCAATGAAAATATTATCTCCATGATTTACTGCAGCGTATCCCGATCCAGAAATGCCCAGATTAGAACTCAGTGAACCAAAAGGAGAGCCAATTTCAATATAGGAGATACCGTCGTGGAGTGATGCC
>CAZQEZ010000040.1:0-33063 GCA_964592475.1 uncultured Roseivirgaceae bacterium | reverse complement strand
TGGTGTAGTATCGGATCAAGATTGGGATAAACCGGTATACAGGGTTCCGGCACTAGCTGTTTTCACCCAGCTAATCCATAGCCAAAACAGACCGGGTATCGGGTTAAATGAAGGAATTGAAATCGTATAATTCGTAATAACTTAAACCCATACTTCCTCCACTACCGCACCGGCCAACGGGTTTAGTTGCTGTATACTCACTTTACCATCTTCAAACAACTCTACCAGCCGGTAACCTTTGTACTCCTGACCCCAGCTACCTCCCATATGTCCGCTGAAAATAAATGGCTTTTCCTGGTAGTACTTCGTATAATGTTGCTGATGGTCGTGCCCGTGAAATACTGCTTTTACATTTTTGCTATTAGCCAGCAGCTCCATCACCTGCGGACAATCCACTCCATTTTGTACCCAATCTTTCTGAGAGATGTGCAACATAACAAACACATGCTCCGTCCTTTTCAACTTGTGCAGGGTGGTTGACAGCCAATCCAGGTCAGCACATAAATATTCACCGGCCTGATTGGAAGTGGTTGCCATTACAAATGCCGTCTCTCCTTTGCTGATTACATGATTCACCGGGTAACCCAGGGTGCTTTCCCATCGTGAGGCACTTACCCGGTCATGGTTGCCTTGTATGGCGTACCAGGGCATTTTTAATTGGTCCATTTTTTCTTTCGCTTGCGCTAAATAGGTAGGCTCGTCATGTATCAAATCGCCATTAAAGAAAACCAGATCCAGGTCTTCGGTTTGGTTGAGCCAATGCACCAGATTATCAAAATACATGGGGTAGGGGGTATTTTTTTGACCAAAATGACCATCGGAGGCGACTGCAAATTTTAATTTTACTTTTTCGATAGGGTCAGTTGATGTAGCGGTTAAAAAAGGTAAACCAAATACAGCAGCAGCTTCTTTTAAAAATTCTCTGCGAATACTCATAGCAATCAATTATCTTTATTTAGTATATCTTTATTTAGTATTTTTGCTCAAGTCAGCGATAAACCAATATTTTTACATGCTTTAACCGCGTTCCAGCATGAGTACAAAAGTAGAGAAAATCAGGGAAATCATAGCCGAAATTGAATCTATCAAGTTGAGTGCCCAGTCTCTGGAGAAGGATTTTGCTCCCTATTTGCAAAAAGTACATCCAAAATGGCTGGAAAGCGCCCACAACCTGGTGCATTACAGGGCTCTGCGCAATCATGACTTGCGTGAGCTTCAAAAGAAGCTGGGCAACCTGGGGCTTTCCCGCCTGGCCAAAGCTGAGGGACACGTGATGGCTAGTCTTGATGCCAATTTGCAAATGCTCAAAGCTTTGATAGGTGAAAAGGCGCAGGAAAGCGCATCAGCTAATGGTATCGAAGAAAGCATTAAAATATTGAGTAATCACAGGAAAGCACTTTTTGGAGCCCGCACGCCTGGCCGGCAGGTACGCATCATGGTCACTCAGCCCAGCAATGCCGCCGAAAACCCGAATCTGGTAGCCTCGATGATAGCTGCTGGTATGAATACGCTGCGCATCAATTGTGCGCACGATGGGCCTCAGGAATGGCTGGCTATGATAGCGCATGCCCGGCAAGCCATGCTTAGAAGCAATCAAATCTGCAAAATATCCATGGATTTGGGAGGCCCCAAAATTCGCACCGGCTCAATGGTTCCAGGTCCAAAAGTGATACATTTGCGTCCCCCACGTAATAATTTCGGTCACATCATTGCTTCCGTGCCGGTTACCCTTGTGCCAAATGATTATGCTACCGGGAATCGAGATGCCACTTATGTACCCGTGGAAATGGAATGGCTGCAACAATTGAGGCAAGGAAGTGTAATAGAAATGGTCGACACCAGAGGTAAAAATCGCTCAATCAAAGTGGTTAAAGTTGATGATAAAATGGTGCTGGCAGAAGCCTACGATTCTACCTTCATCGCCACCGGCACTGTACTCTATATTGCCGGGAGTGAAAACTCCACCAGGGTAGGTGAGTTGCCAATGCTGGAAGAGTTTATTCTTTTAAAAACCGGTGATCACCTGTTGATTCATAAAGAAAACAGGCTGGGCGAACCGGCTAAATATGATGAGGCAGGTCAACTACTGCAAGTTGCCCACGTCAGTTGTACCTCCTCTGAAATTTTTGCCAAAGTAGAAGTAGGGGAAACCATTCTTTTTGATGATGGAAAAATAGCTGGTAAGATTATATCTGCCAACGACTATGAAATACGAGTGGAAGTCACTTATGCCAAAGAAAAGGGCACCAAATTGAAAGCCGATAAAGGTATCAATCTACCGGGTAGTAAGCTGAGCATTTCCGGGCTTACACCTAAAGATAAAGAGGACCTTGCGTTTGTGGCTACCAATGCTGATGTAGTAAATATGTCATTCGTAAACAGTAAACAGGATGTGGAGGATTTGATTACAGAGACCAGAGCTTTGGGTGCAGAAAATAAACTGGGCATAATTTTAAAAATTGAAACACGGGCTGGCTTTCAGAATCTGGTAGAAATTCTGCTCACAGCCATGCAACTGTATCCCGTGGGGGTAATGATTGCCCGTGGCGACCTGGCCATTGAGTGCGGCTGGCAAAACATTGGACGGGTGCAGGAAGAAATTCTTTGGCTCTGCCAGGCTGCTCACATACCTACCGTATGGGCAACCCAGGTTTTCGAAAATCTGGCCAAAAAAGGCATTCCTTCCCGCGCCGAAATTACCGATGCCGTTATGTCACAGCGCGCCGACTGTGTAATGCTTAACAAGGGCCCTTTCATTGTGGAAGCCATCGCCATGCTGGACCAGATACTGAAAAACATGCAAAATTACCAGGAAAAGAAAGCTCCTATGCTGCCACCGCTGCAAATGAATTTTGGTGAGTGAATATAATAAAAAGAGGCTGCCTTAAATTTTTTATTGCTTCTTAAATCTCACTTGGTATACCCAATAAATATAAAAAAGCATTACGAGAAAACACGATAATAATCCCGCCGACTCACGAGCCAATTCTACATTCAGGTTATCCATTGTATCGCCAAACCCTTCAAATTGTGGTGGCCATTGTGCAATAGATCCTACCAGGTAAGCCATTGCTGCAGCAACTAAAATAGGCATTATTACCCGGTTAAATGCAACACCTACTGATATGGCCATGGCTATACCATAAATACCCATCCATAATACTCCGTCTTCATCATTGTATTGAAAAATAGCAAATACTAAGAAAAATGCTCCAAAAAAAAAGGAAATAAACTTAACCCACGGTTTCATTTTTGCCGAATGTGCCATATCTATTAATTACAAGTTGTTTAAATATTAACTTTTAAGGTAGCTCTTGGCAAACTTATAATTATTTTTTGAGTTTTTAGATAAAATTTAATTCATTGTTGATCAACAACCCGCGTCAATATTTTTGCTAATTTTATGCGCATATAATTTTTAGATAAAAATAACATACAATGAAAGTAATGGTTCTAACTGGTATTCGCCAAATGCAAATGGTGGATATGCCCGACCCAAAGATTGAAAAAGATGACGACGTATTGATCAAACTCGAGAAAATAGGTGTTTGCGGATCAGACATTCATTATTATACTACCGGAAAAATAGGCTCTCAGGTGGTGCAGTATCCCTTTCCCGTGGGACACGAAGCAGGAGGAACCGTACTTGAGGTAGGCTCAGGTGTGAAGTCAGTAAAACCTGGCGATCGCATCGCCATAGAGCCGGCCATGCCTTGCTGGGAATGTGATCAATGCAAAGCCGGTCGTCCACATACCTGTCGCAAGCTTCGATTCCTGGGTTGTCCGGGACAGGCTGATGGTTGCTTATCAGAATACATCGTGATGCCGGAAACCAGTTGTTTTCCAATTCAACAGAATCTGGATCATGATGATGCTGCCTTGTCCGAGCCATTGGCTATTGGTGTGTACGCGGTGCAACAATCCATTCCCATGAAAGATGCCGCGGTAGGTATTTTTGGTTTTGGGCCGATTGGGATGAGCGTTTTGTTGCCGGCTCAGGCTCAAGGAGCCAACAAGTTTTTTATCACGGATAAGGTAGATGAGCGTATCCAGATGGCAAAAGATAATGGTGCTACCTGGGCAGGTCATCCCGAAAAAGATAAAGTGATTGAGGAAATCAAAAACCTTGAACCTCATATGCTGGACGTAGTGTTTGAGTGTTGTGGTCAGCAGGAGGCAGTTGATCAGGCAGTAGATGCTCTGAAACCAGGTGGTAAGCTAATGATCATTGGCATCCCGGAATTCAATCGCTGGTCGTTTGATGTAGATAAATTGCGTCATAAGGAGATCACTATTACAAATGTGCGGAGACAAAATGAATGCGTGCAGGATACATTAGACATGATGAATAACGGTCAAATAGATGCTAAAAAAATGGTGACCCACCGTTTCCCATTTGCTAAAACCAAAGAAGCTTTTGATCTGGTGGATAATTATGCGGACGGTGTAATGAAAGCCATGATTGATTTTTGATCTGGATATTTAATAGCCCTGAAAAGGAATGATATGCGAGAAGATTATTTAAGTAGCGATGCGGAAAATCTAAGCCCAGAAGAAAAGGACGTTGAAAAAGCGTTGCGTCCGCTTGCTTTTTCTGATTTTGCCGGGCAGGATAAAATTATCGAAAATATAAAAATCTTTGTACAGGCTGCTGGCCAAAGGGCCGAAGCGCTAGATCACGTATTACTTCACGGGCCTCCGGGATTGGGCAAAACTACCCTTTCGCATATTATTGCCAATGAGTTAAAGACTTCGCTCAAGATTACCTCTGGCCCTGTGCTGGAAAAACCGAGCGACCTGGCCGGAATATTGACTAACCTGGAAGATAACGAGGTGCTTTTTATTGATGAGATTCATCGCCTCAACCCGGTGGTGGAAGAGTATTTGTACGCGGCTATGGAAGATTTTCGGATCGACATTATGCTCGATTCAGGTCCCAATGCACGTACGGTGCAGATTTCTCTTAGTCCGTTTACCCTGGTAGGCGCTACCACCAGGGCCGGTTTACTTACTTCGCCTTTAAGAGCGCGATTTGGTATCAATGCCCGGCTTGAGTATTACGATGCCAAAGTTCTAACTACAATTGTACAGCGATCAGCCAATCTTCTTAACACGCCAATTCATGACGATGCTTCCTTTGAAATTGCTCGTCGTAGCCGGGGAACTCCTCGTATTGCTAACACATTGTTGCGACGCACCCGTGATTTTGCTCAGATCAAAGGGGATGGTACCATCACCAAAGCTATCGCCCAACTGGCACTCACTGCCCTGGATGTAGATGAGCACGGCCTTGATGATATGGACAACCGCATTCTCAATACTATTATAGATAAGTTCAAAGGCGGCCCGGTGGGATTAAGCACTATCGCCACTGCTTGTGGCGAAGAGGCTGAAACCATTGAGGAAGTTTATGAGCCATTCCTGATCCAGGAAGGTTACATCAAGCGCACGTCCCGTGGCAGAGAAGCTACTGACTTGTCTTACCAGCACCTGGGAAAGGTGCCACCGGCACAGCAGGGTAGATTATTTTAGCACTAATTGCTAACGTTCATTTACCGGAGGCAGTATCATAATATTTCTCCAGGTATAGATGGGCCAACCAATTTGATCTGTGACAAAAATTGGTTTCCTGGTAACAGGATGTTGCATGAGCTTGTATTCCTCAGGCATGACACCCTTTTTCGCTTTTCCTGCTAAATTACCAGCTTTCATCTGTTCACCAAGTTTTTTTTGTATTTCTATTCTTTTTTCTCTCAGTATTTTTATTTCATTGATGATTTTTTGTTCATTTTCCGGTAAATCAGAAAACTTAATTGTTGGTCCATTATCTGCGCCTTCTTCTGCCACGGGATCCAATAGATCATATTCCTCAAATCCCAAATCATCCAATTGATTTTGCAACTCCGATAATCTTTCTTTTACCTGGTTTAGTTCACTAAATTGTAACGACTGCAAAAAATCAACATGAGCCAGAAAGATTAATTCATTACCCCAAATCATTTGTTCATCCAAAAAAGTATAATTTGACTTAATACTTAGAGCATCCACCTGTTCATGAGTCAATATCTGAGAAGTTTCATTACTTTCAGGATTCATTTTGATCAATCCATCATCAGCCATATAATAAAGATGGTCATTATAAAATCTGGGGGCATAAGCATCAGCTACAACTGTTGCCATTTCACCTGTTTTAGGATCAATGCGAACAATTTTGAACTCATCCTTAGTCTGCTCTAACTGCAGGTAAAAATAATTTTTACCTATTAACACATTATAATAAACATTTTCATTCCATTCTATCTGATCGCTGGATAACCCCTTTATCTTATTTAAATTATTTTTATCGCTGAGGTACACGCTTCCATTGTTTAGAGAATAAAATAGTTCTGCTTCATTTAATTGAGCTAATGGCGAAAGACTATCCCGGTGAATTGTCTCACCAATTTCATCAGGTCCATAAAGATTTACATACACCTTTGTAGTATAAGATTGATAGTTTTCATCTTCTGTTAAATGGTATCCAACCATTTTATCTTTATCTTTACCTACAGTTATAAATCTATTATAGCTTGATAAATCCTTAGTCTGGCAGTTGGCTGTTGAGTTATTATAATTAGAGAAATCGGCAAAAATTTGAATTACCAGTTCTTCTGCATTACTGGATTTATAGGTACATCGTGTTTTTTTATACTTACTGGTTCTTATGTATTGGTAAGTATCATGGCTCTCAGGTATTAATTCGTGCATTGCCGAACTATAATCCCAAATAATTCCCTTGTAATACTCTGTTTTTTCTGCATATTTGAGCAAGCTATCCTTTTCCCTCAGGTTCCATGTTCCCTTCATTCCGTTCTGGGCGCTTAATTCTGAAAGCGGTAATAAAAAAATGATAAAAAAAACAATTTGTTTTGCTGTGGGTAAATTCATAATAATGATAATTTAATTTAATTCTATATTCCATTCATCATTTTTTACAATAAAATATCCAAAATCAGTTCAAAGATTAATTTGTAATTTCAGAAATTTTTTCCATATTTGCAACCGAATGAACGTTCAATCGTTAATATGATTAAGATGGAAAAAAGAGAAGCAATATTGAACGCAGCCATGCACCTGATAACTGAAAATGGTTTTCATGGTACGCCTATGTCGAAGGTGGCAAAAAAGGCCAATGTAGCCGCAGGTACCATTTATCATCATTTTGAAAACAAGGAAGATTTGATCAATCAGCTCTACTCCAACTTGAAAAAAAAATTTGGTGAAGCTTTACTGGAAGGTGGTAGTGCTAACGGTACTGTAAAGGAGCTATTCTATCAACTGTGGATAAATATGTACGAATACTTTATTAAAAATCCGGAAGAGTTTCGCTTTTTAGAGCAATACGCCAATTCTCCTTTCATTGAAAAAGAAATAAGGGAAGCCAATCAACAGACGTATCAACCGGCTATCGAATTTCTTATCCAGGGAATGGAAAAAGGAGTTTTAAGAGCTATGGAGCCTATTTTGATGGCCAATTTGCTTTATGGAGCGGTGGTGGCAGTGGCAAAGATACATTTGGCCGGTCAATTAAATATTGACCAAGAAAAACTTCAGCAAGCTATTCAATCTTGCTGGGATGGTGTGAGAATCAATTAAAAAAAATTTATATATTATCCGAATGAATATTCAATCTAAATTATTAATTAACACTTTAAAAACAGAATGAAAATGAAGAAGACAGCATTAATTACGGGAGCATCTAGCGGTATAGGTCTGGAACTAGCCAAAATACACGCTAGCAAAGGAGGTAATTTGGTTTTAGTAGCCAGAAGTACCGACAAATTAGAAAACTTGAAAAATGAAATTGAGCAACAATTTGGTAGTCAGGTGATTATTATTGCTAAAGATCTATCCAAACAGGAGGCTCCGAAAGAAGTATATGACCAACTTCAACAAGAAAGTATCCATGTTGACTATCTTTTCAACAACGCCGGGTTTGGTGATTATGGTTTTTTTCATGAAACCGATTGGGATAAAGAAGCTCAAATGATTGATTTAAACGTGAGAACCTTAACTCATTTCACCAAGTTGTTCATAAAAGATATGGTAAATAAAAAATCAGGGAAAATTATGAACGTGGCTTCTACGGCTTCTTTTCAGCCTGGCCCTCTCATGTCAGTTTACTATGCTACCAAACATTATGTGCTGGCATTTAGTGAAGGTATTGCCAATGAATTAAAAGGAACCGGCGTTACGGTAACGGCGCTTTGCCCGGGCCCCACGGCCTCTGGTTTTCAAAATGCAGCTGCTATGAATGATAGTAAGTTGGTAAAAGGAGTAAAGATGCCATCATCAAAAGAGGTAGCTGAGTACGGCTATAGAAGCTTGGAAAAAGGTAAAGTGGTTGCTATTCACGGTTTTATGAATAAAATGATGGCCGAAAGCAGCCGCTTCATGCCCAGAAGCATCGTGAGAAGTGTAGTGAGAAAAGTACAGGAAAAATCTAAATAAAAATAGAAATGGAAACTATAGCAGAAGAGCAAAAAATTGACTATAAAATAATAGGAGAAGCAAAAAAAGCATTTTTTGAAAGTGGTGCGACTCGCGCTTATCAGTTCAGGAAAAGCCAGTTAAAAAAGCTGAAAAATGTGATTGCAGAAAATGAGGGTTCTATCGTGGCAGCGTTGAAGCAGGACTTGCATAAGCCTGCTTTTGAGTCCTTTACCAGCGAAATAAGCTTACTTTACGCCGAGATAGACGATGCCCTAAAAAACTTAAAGAAGTGGATGAAGCCCAAAAGTGTTTCCACGCCAATTATACATTTTCCTACCAGCAGTAAAGTTTATTCTGATCCATTAGGGGTGGTTTTAATTATTGGTCCCTGGAATTATCCATTTCAGCTATTGATGGCGCCGGTGGTTGCAGCCATTGCAGCTGGAAATTGTGCTGTGCTGAAACCTTCGGAAGAAACGCCGGCTACCAGTAAATTGATTCGCCAGCTGATTGAACAGAATTTCGAAAGCAATTATTTGAGCGTGGTAGAAGGGGAGGGCGCTGAGGTGGTGCCTGCAGCGGTAAATGCTTTTCGCTATGATCATATTTTCTTTACTGGAAGTGTACCTGTTGGTCAAAAAATATATCAGATGGCAGCTAAGAAACTAATACCGGTAACACTAGAGTTAGGAGGTAAAAGTCCAACAATAGTAGATGCTACCGCCGATTTAAAAGTTTCAGCTCGTAGAATCGCGTGGTCAAAATTTTTTAATGCCGGGCAAACTTGCGTGAGCCCCGATTACCTGCTGATAGAAGAAAGTGTAAAGTCGGCATTCATTGATGAATTTAAAAATGCCGTTGTTGATTTTTATGGTGAGGATCCAAAGCAAAGCCCCGACCTTGCCCGTATTGTAAATGCTAAGAGAATGACCGCCCTAAAACAATACCTGCAGGAAGGTGAAATAATAATGGGAGGGCAGGTAGATGATGATAACCTCTTTGTAGCACCTACGTTGCTGGATAATGTAAGCTTTAACGATAAGGTGATGCAGGAAGAAATATTTGGGCCTATTTTGCCTATTGTTACCTTCAGGCATGCAGACGAAATCAAAAAAGTAATAGCCAAAAACCCTTATCCTCTAAGCTTGTATCTTTATACCAAAGATAAAAAGTTGGAAAAAATGGTTATAAATGAAATTCAGTTTGGTGGTGGTGCAATTAATAATGGGTTAATTCACCTGAGTAATGCCAATTTGCCTTTTGGTGGCATTGGCTACAGTGGTATAGGTAGCTACCATGGCAAAAGTGGTTTCATGGCTTTTTCTCACCAGAAAAGCATTAGTAAAACGCGCTTTTTTTACGATAACAAAGTAAAATATCCGGCTTACAAAGATTGGAAAATTAAGTTTGTAAAGAAGTTTTTCTGATGTAGCGATAATTTAATATAAGCCGTTAATAAAGCGGCTTATTCTTTGACCTCTGCATTGCTTTGCAAGCTTCCGGGATGGTTGCCGTTCCAATCAAATATCAGGCTTACTCGCAATGTTTCTGACAAAGGATGATTTACAGTGAAAGGCATTAGGTAGGCAAGATCTAAGCCAAAAACCTGATAACGAAAACCAGTGCCTAAAGTCATGAAGCTACGACCACCTTTTCTTCTGCTTTCATGAAAATATCCAGCCCTGAAAGCAAGTTTGTCTTCATACCAATATTCAACACCAGATGATATCATTATTTCTTGTAACTCCTCTTGTAAACCGTTAGGTGCGTCGGCAAATGATCCAAACATTCCGCTTATCAAAGGTTGGTTAGGGTTTCTCCCGTTAGCAACTACCGGTTGGTTTTGTTGATTATAAACGATATTGTTATTCGAATCAAGCAAATAACTAGGGGGTGTAGGCACCATTAACTTATTTAAGTCGATCGCGAATGTAAATGAATTGTATGGATCAATACGTATCGTGTAGGCGCTTCCTAATCTTAAATTGGTAGGTAAAAATTGTGCCTGGTCTGCTTCGGTATAATAGATTTTGGCTCCTACATTAGTTAGTGCCATTCCTATTGCCAGCTTAGCCTGGCGAGCTCCCTGATATATAGTATTTTGAAAATATATACCAATATCTGCTGCTACTGATTGCCCCGGCCTTACATCAGGATTGTTATTTTGTAAAATATTTCCACTCAGGTTAGAATTTATATACCGGCTGCTAATGCCAATACCTAGTTTATCATCTACCAGTGCTTGAGAAAAAGTAAGGCCTATGGCAAATTCCCGAGGTCGAAAATCTCCCAGGTTCACCCCATAATTACTTTTAAAGGTTACATCGCCAAGGTCAAAATATCTCAATTCCAAGCCTACAGTTTGTTGTTTATTAAGTTTATAGAAGGTAGAAATATTGGAAATAGACATATCGGGTACAATGCGAGAAAGCCACGGCGTGTAAGACAAGTTAAGTCCTGCTTCTTCACTAGCAAAAGTTAATTTACCTGGATTCCAAAAAATTGCTGTCGCATCTGCTTCTGTAGCAGCACCAATATCTCCCATACCGGCACTTCGTGCGTCGGGCGAAATTAATAAAAAGGGCACAGCAGTATTGATTACCCTAGGCAGGTCATTATTTATGCCGGTAACGCCTTGAGGAGCAGACAATTGCGCGAAAAGTCCGCTACTCTTCTGTAAAATTATGAAGCACAAAAATATTTTTTTGATCATATACTGACCATTATTTACAATTCAACGTTGAAAATATAGATTGTGTATAAGTAAAAGAATCAATTTCAATTGAAACTCAATAATCCTTTTATGCTTGATCAACTAAACGAATGGATGTTTAAAGGAGAAGGCGATGATTTGGAATTTAAACAGACCATTAATAATGAATTCAAAATAGCAAAAACTTTATCTGCTTTTGCAAATACCAAAGGTGGTACTTTGCTGGTAGGGGTAAAAGATAATAAATCAATTGCCGGGGTAGACCCTGATGAGGAAAGGCATTTGATTGAAAAAGCTGCTAATTTTTGTTGCTGGCCGGCAGTTAAAATTCAAATACACGAATTGTACTTGGAGCCAGATTTTCATCATAAACAGGAAAAGATAATACTTCAAGTAGAAGTGCCGGAAAGTAATGATAAACCACATTACGTATTGGATGCTAAAGGGGAAAAGCATGCATATATTAGAGAAAGGGATAAAACTATGCTGGCTGGTAAAAAGATGCTCCAGATACTTGGCTCGATAAAAAATGATACCGGTACTCTTTCTCTTAAGTCTAATGAAAAACGATTAATGGATTTTTTGAGAAAGCATAGCAAAATAAACCTGAAAAAATATATGCAGTTGGTAAATATTTCGAAACGACGAGCTCGTCGCGAACTGGACGAAATGCTGGCTAAGGGCATCATTAAAGTGTTAGAGCACGAAAAGGAGGATTATTTTGTTGCCATTTAAATTTATTAATATTTATTTTTTTGAAAGCATTGTTATACTTTATAACGCTGTAATCATATTAAATTATTGATCAAGCAAAAGTGAAACTAAAGTCATTTTTAGTTTTACTAAAATTTGTTATCTTAGTCGCGATTCAACATTATAAAGAATCAAAAGTTTCATTAATAAACGTGAAATTATGCAAACGTTTTAGTGAGCATAGAAATCCATATTTTTTAATTATATAAACAAAAAAATCATGAAAATAACTGTAGTAGGAGCTGGAAACGTAGGTGCAACCTGCGCCGATGTTTTGGCTTACAAAGAAGTAGCAAGAGAAATTGTATTGGTAGATATCAAAGAAGGATTGGCATCAGGTAAGGCCCTCGACATTTGGCAAAAGGCACCTATCAATGTTTATGATTCTCGCACCATAGGATCAGACAATGATTACAGCAAAACTGCCGGATCGGAAGTAGTTGTTATCACATCAGGATTACCCCGTAAGCCAGGCATGAGCCGGGATGATCTGATCGAGACCAATGCCGGTATAGTAAAAACGGTAACTGAAAATGTAATAAAGCATTCGCCTGAAGCCATTATTGTTATTGTTTCCAATCCCTTAGATGTAATGACATATCAGGCTCATTTAGTTTCTAAATTGCCTAAAACTCGTGTAATGGGTATGGCTGGTATTTTAGATACTGCCCGCTACCGTGCTTTCATTGCTGAAGCTTTGAATATTTCTCCTAAAGAGATTCAAGCAATGTTGCTAGGTGGGCATGGAGACACCATGGTACCGCTACCGCGATATACTACGGTAGGAGGTATACCAGTAACAGAACTAATGGAAAAGGAAAAACTAGACGCCATAGTGGAGAGAACTAAAAAAGGTGGTGGTGAACTGGTAAAACTTATGGGTACTTCTGCCTGGTATGCACCAGGATCGGCGGCAGCCCAAATGGCAGAAGCGATCATTAAAGACCAACGTCGTATTTTTCCGGTATGTATGCAGCTTACGGGCGAGTATGGCATTGATAACTGTTACCTGGGAGTGCCTGTAGTACTGGGTAAAAATGGTGTAGAAAAAGTGATTGAGCTTGACTTAAATGAAGAAGAAAGGAAATTATTGAAAAGTTCTGAGGGTCATGTAAGAGAAGTAATGCAAGTTTTAGAAAAAATGGGATAAAACTACACGGAAATTTTTTGAGAAATGGAGGATCGGCAGGCTCTCCATTTTTTATGTAATAAACTGAGTGATTTGCTATATTTTGCTGGTAAAACGAATAATATAGGCAGAGTAATTAAATAAAGTACAAGGTATAATGAATAAAAAATGCCCATAAAAATACCTAAAATTATACCTAAAATAACTTCCATAATTATTTTCATATTATCAAATTTAAACTTTAGTTATCAATAATACAAGAAATTACCCGCTCATTATGTGTTAAATTTTACAATTATTATATAAAGCCTGTGTGAATTTTACAAATGTTTGATTTTCAAATGTTTGTAAATATCTCCTAATACAGCTTAAAGCTTATCAATGGTTCTTTTTGTAGCTATTTCAAGTTACCTGTGTAGGTTTTTTACTTTTTAAGCGATTCTATCAATTGTTATTTTGAAGATAAGCTGATTTAGATATCTATATTAATTATATTTACGTAGCAATATCCTTGTTTCATGTAGCTTATACTAATACTTTCGTACTTTCGGTAATATCTCATGATATTAGGGGACCTATGGCTAACTTGAAGCAGCTTGTAAATATGCTCAACAAAAATATACTCAATGAGCAAGAGTTTAAGAACTTGCTTTCGGGCATGGCCAACAGCTTAACTGAAACAGGCATTTTGCTCGACAATTTACTTTTCTGGTCAAGAAATCAAATCAATGGATTTGAGGTATATTTAGAAAATATAAAAATTCATTCTTTATCGGGGTACTAAAAATGAAAAAGGAGCCGGAATTGGATTGCATCTAAGCCAAGAGTTTTTAGAAAAAATAGGTGGTAGCCTTTCACTTCAAAGCGAGGAAGGAAAAGGCACTACTTTTTATGTGCATTTAGCGAAAGAAGAATTTTTTCACAATAAAATTTAGGCACACCTAAAAATAAATTTTAATTAAATAATTAACAATGTTTTTATTTTTCTAAAAATCATGGTAGCTTTGCAAATAAACCAAAATTTGGTTTTGCTATAAAAAAATAGTGGCATTAAAATTTAATAGGATTTCACATTATAACTTTTAATCATTATTATGAAAAGAATTGCAATACTTCTAATTGCATTTATAAACTTTGAGATGCAGGCACAGTCCACTGATGCTGTAATAATAGGCGATGTACAGTGTGTCAATTGCGAAGGAGAGCACATTCCCTTTGCCAGTGTAGCAATAGATGGTACAAATATAGGAACAGCTACCGATGCAACCGGCCATTTTATGATTACAGATATACCAATAGGCAAACATAAGATAAAAGCGAGTGCAATAGGTTATAAGCCACAGGTAAAAGAGTTTGAAATAGCTGCTAATGAAACCGTAGAGCTTAAATTTAAACTGGAAGAAGATAAAATTAACCTGGAGAATATTGTAGTTACCGGTACTCGATATGAATTAGATCGGCGAGAAGCTCCGGTAATGGTTAATGTAATTGACGATCATTTATTTCAAGCTACCCAAGCAGTAAGTTTGTCGGAAGGGCTAAGCTTCCAACCAGGTCTACGCATGGAGAATAATTGTCAAAATTGCGGATTTACGCAAGTAAGGATGAATGGATTACAGGGTCCCTATACCCAAATATTGATCAATAGCCGGCCAATATTTAGTGCGCTGCAAGGAGTATATGGTTTGGATCAAATACCCGCAAACATGATAGAAAGGGTTGAAGTAGTGCGAGGTGGAGGCTCGGCTCTTTATGGAGGCAATGCCATCGCGGGTACTATCAACATAATTACCAAAGATCCGGTAGTAAATACTTATGAAGTGAATACTAACTATAGCATAATTGATGGGAATGTACCGGACTATACTTTAAATGCCAATGTATCACTGGTAAGTGATGATTTAAAAAGCGGTATCAATATCTATGGCATGATACGAGACCGCGACTGGTTTGATGCTAATAACGATGGTTTTTCTGAGATTACCATTATGCAAAATAAAACAATTGGAGGTAAAGCTTATTTAAAACCAAATGAAAGAAGTAAAATATCATTTGATTTTCACGGGATCAATGAATATAGGCGTGGTGGTAACCTCTTCAATCGACCTCCCCATCAAACCGATATTACAGAAGAACTGACTCATCAGATTTTTGGAGGTGGTATAGCTTATGAGCTTTACGATAAAAGCATGAACAATAAATATGCTATTTATTCCTCTGTTCAGTCTACTCAAAGGGACAGCTATTATGGCTTTGGGGGCAATTTGGATAATTTTGATGCGGATCAATATTACACAAATGAAACCGGTGAATTTATCAATTTGAGTGAGCACTTCTTGAATGAGAATGGCCGCTTACCTACGGCAAAAGAGCTTGAACTCACCGAACAAAATTTGCGATTGGAGTTAGCTAATCAAGCAGCAAATTTTTATGGCAATACTAATGATTTGGCCTGGGTATCCGGGATTCAATTCACCCGTAGCAAAGGGAAAGGCACCTTTACCGGCGGTACTGAATTTCAATTAAATGAAGTAACAGATCGCATGCCCGGCTACAATCGCGTAATCCAGCAAAAAGTAAGTAACTTGGGGTTTTATAGTCAATATGAATACAAGCCTTTGAGTATGCTTACTTTATTAGCAGGATTGCGTTATGATTTGACCTCAATTGATGGTAATTATTCATTATTTGGCCAGGAGCTTCAAACAGACCTTTCAGTAGATGCGCTCAACCCCAGGGTAAATATTCTTTATAAGCTTAATACCGATTTGCAATTAAGAGCAAGTTATGCTCGGGGATTCAGAGCACCACAAGCATTTGATGAAGATCTGCATATTGAAACCGTGGGCGGTGCAGCTCAGTTTGTTCGATTAAGTCAGGAACTGCAAAAGGAAACATCTGATGCTTATACCATGAGCGCTGAATATACAAAAAGTATAGGTAATACGCAGTTTTACTTGCTATTAGAAGGCTTTTATACGCGCCTTTACAATCCATTTGTAAATGTTGGATTGCTTGAAGGAGGAACCAATGCTCCTGCAGTATTAGAAAAACGTAACGCTTCCGAAAACGCGATTGTAAATGGCATAAACATTGAATCGAGGTTGGCTCCTGGCAATTTTTTCAATATTCAATTGGGAGGTACCGTACAATCTGCAAAATACACTCGTCCTATAGAGCTTTATTCTGCAGAAGAGACTGATGGAGCATCCGTTTTTGAAAATCGAATATTGCGCACTCCTGATTTGTATGGCTTTTTTGTAAGTACTTTCAATATAAGTAAGAAATTTATAGCTAATATAAGTGGTACCTACACTGGCAGCATGGCTGTGCCTTACGAAAGCGGCTTACAAAGACCATTAGGCATTTATACCACACCAAGCTTTATGGAGGTGAATGCAAAGTTGAGTTATGTAATCAATATATTGCCCGAAATGAACATGCAACTGAATGCGGGAGTGCAAAATATATTTGATAATTACCAATCAGATTTTGATAGAGGCATAGAAAGGGATGCTGGCTATATCTATGGACCACAAAGGCCCAGGACTTATTTTGTAGGTGTTAAGTTTGGTAATTTTTAAAACAGCTCAAAGAATCAACAAGAAAATAGTTGCAGAAGGAAAGTTTGCAACTATTTTATTTTCCACTTTTTGTTATTTATTTGCAGTCATTAATTCTTCTATTTCGTCTGCTTCTATCGGTATGCTGGCCATTAAATCTACATAACCATTGTCTTGTACTACTACATTATTTTCTAGCCGTATACCAATACTTTCATCTCTGATATAAATGCCGGGCTCTACGGTAAAAACCATTCCCGGCTCAAATTTTCGGTGTAAGTTGGCCACATCATGCACATCTAAACCCAAGTGATGAGAAGTGCCGTGCATAAAATATTTTTTATATAACGGGGCCTTCGAGTTTTGATTTTTTACATCCGTCTTATCGAGCAAACCTAAGCTTATCAACTCATTTTCCATTATTCTACCCACCTCCTCGTGGTATTCCTTTATCGTATTGCCTGGAGTTAGCAATTTAAATGCTTCTCGCTGCACGCGCAATACTGCCTGGTAAACATCTCGCTGTCTTTTGCTAAACTTACCATTCACGGGAATTGTACGTGACAAGTCACTGTTATAATTGGCATATTCGGCACCTACATCCATCAGTAGCAAGTCACCATCCTGGCATTGCATGCTATTATCAATATAATGCAATACACAAGCATTATAGCCGGAAGCTACTATAGGCGTGTAAGCAAAACCGCGAGAGCGATTATATAAAAATTCGTGTGCATATTCCGCTTCAATTTCGTACTCCATTACCCCTGGTTTTACAAATTGCAATATACGCCTGAAGCCTTTTTCGGTTATGTCGCAGGCACTATTAATGAGCTCTATTTCTCTTTTTGATTTTACAGCTCGCAGATGGTGCATCACAGGTGACACTCTTTCAAAGTGGTGTAAAGGGTAATGTTCTTTACACCATTTGATAAAGCGAGCATCCCTGGTTTCTACCTGTACATCGGCGCGCAAATGCTCATTGGTATTTAAATAAACATTGGATGCCTCTGCCATTAGCATGTTAAATACTTGTTTAAATTGATCAAGCCACATCACAGTTTGGATTCCAGAGGTTTCAGTTGCTTCCTCTTTAGTATATTTGTGCCCTTCCCATATGGCAATTTCTTCATTGGTTTCCCTTAAAAATAATATTTCCCGATGCTCTTCATTTACAAAGTCAGGAAAAATAACCAAAATACTTTCTTCCTGATCAATACCAGATAAATAAAATATATCGTTGTTTTGCCTAAAAGGCATAGTGCCATCGGCATTGGTGGGCATTATATCGTTGGCATTAAATACTGCCAGTGAGTTGGGCTTCAGTTGTTTTTTAAATTGTGCTCTATTTAGCTCAAATAGTTCTTTTCCTATGGGTAAATATCTCATAATTAATATTTTGAGTTACAAAAATGAATTGCCGTCTTGCGTTCCTATTTTCTTTCAAATTGCTAAACTTGCGGCTTATTCCAGGTTAATAATTAATTTTGCCGCTTTACTAATATATTCATGAAAAAATACACGATTACCTTTTTACTCCTAATGGTGGCACTTAATAGCCACGGAGCAAAATATTGGATATATTTTACTGACAAAGGTACTCAATTGCCAACAATTTCAAATGTTTCAACAGAAACAATCGAGAACAGAAAGCTACTGAATTTACCATTATTACAAATGAGTGATGTGCCTGTTTTCAAACCCTATTTAGATAGCCTCAAGCAATTGAACATAGAACCAACCACCACCAGTAAATGGCTTAATGCCGTTACTGCCAGGTTAGCATATCATGAAAAAGAAATATTGCAATCATTGTCATTTGTTAGTAAAATTAAACTAATCAGGAAAAATTATGGTGGAACTATTGCTTCCCTTATGGATTCTTCCACACTTACCTATGATTTTGCTTTGCAGCAAATAAATGCCGATGCAGTAACCCAGGCCGGTCTTAATGGTAGTGGAATTGCAATAGGTATTATTGATGGGGGATTTTTGGATGCTCCTAAAAATAAATTGTTACAACATGTTTTTGATAGTAACCAGTTTTTGCAGGCAAGAGATTTTGTCAATCCTGCCAAAGAAGACTTCTTTAAAAATGCCGAATCAAGCATCGACTGGCATGGTACTAGTGTATGGACCAATATTGCTGGCTATGACAGTATTGATGACATACAGTATGGTTTAGCCACTGATGCTACATTTTATCTTGCCCGTACAGATCATGGTAGAAATGAGTTTAGAGAAGAAGAAGACTATTGGGTGGCGGCTCTTGAATGGATGGATAGTTTAGGGGTTAGAATCATCAATTCAAGTTTGGGCTATTCAATAGATTTTGATGATCCGGAAGAAAATTACCAGGTAACTCAAATGGATGGCCATACCAGCACAGTGGCTAAGGCAGCACAAATAGCGGCCGATGAGAAGGGGATGCTCATTATCGTGTCAGCTGGTAATGAAGGCAATGTTGCCTCCTGGCAAGTAGTGTCTACACCGGCCGATGCAGCAGGTGTTTTGGCAGTAGGGGCTACGGATAGCTGGGGTATGAAAGCTGGCTATAGTGCGCTAGGTCCAAAGTTTCTTCCCTACTTAAAGCCGGATGTTGCCTGCTATTCGTTATTTGGCACTTCTTTTTCAGCGCCGGTCATTACTGGGTTAGCAGCATGCATTCTACAGCAAAGTGACACTTTGAGTAATTATCAAATTATTGACTTGATCAAAAAGTCATCTCATTTGCAAGCCATGCCCAACAATTACCTTGGCTTTGGTATACCCGATGCTAACGGGATAATGAATTACTTACATAATGATACAGTAGCAGAAGCCAAAGTAATTACAATTAAAGCCTCAAAAAGATATGTGGATTTACAACATGAGCGTGATAAATTGGTTGTTTTTCACAAAACATCAGACCTTTGGGTAAAAGGACAGCAGCTTTTGCAAAGGGAAGAGGAAAAAAGTTTTTTTCATATAAAAAATATCGCCAAGGCACAGCAAAGTACCGTAACCGATGGTGAAAATATTTGGGAAATAATTTGGCCGCAGCAGTAATAAGAAAATAAGATGGAAGATGTAAGCTTATGGACCTTGTCTAATGGCATAAGAATAGTTTATAAAAAAGTACCTACCACGAAAATTGTACATTGCGGCTTTATACTTGATATAGGTAGTCGCGACGAAAATCCCGAGCAATTAGGGTTGGCTCATTTTTGGGAGCATATGGCTTTTAAGGGTACCAAAAAACGAAAAGCTTATCATATAATTAATCGACTAGAATCAGTAGGGGGCGAGTTGAACGCTTATACCAGTAAGGAAAAAATTTGCTTTTATGCATCTGTGCTCAATACCTATTTTGAAAGTGCCTTGGAGTTGCTAAAAGACATTACGTTCGATTCGATATTTCCTGAAAAGCAGATTGATAAGGAACGTAAAGTAATACTGGAAGAAATGGCTATGTATTACGATAGCCCCGAAGATGCCATTCAAGATGAGTTTGACAATGTGGTTTTTGGCAATCATTCTTTAGGAAGTAATATACTGGGTACCAATGAGACTATTAATTCATTCGAAAGACAAGATTTCCGGAATTTTCTGAATGAAAACCTGGATGCCGGTAAAATTGTATTTTCGTGTGTAGGCAATTTGGATGAGAAAAAGGTGGAAAAGGTGGCACGAAAATACCTGGAAGAAATACCTCGGTTTTCCACGGATAAACAACGCGATATTTTCAATAATTATCATCCAAAGGCACAGCAAATAAGCAGACCACTCACTCAATCTCAATGTGCCATAGGGCGTACCGCTTATCCTATCAATCATCCGCAACGATACGATTTTTTTATGCTCATCAATATTTTAGGAGGCCCCGGTTTAAACTCACGCTTAAACATGGCTTTGCGTGAAAAATATGGCTTTGTATACTCTGTAGATGCTAATTATAGCGCTTATCTCGATACTGGTCTATTTGCAATATTTTTTGGCACAGAGCCGAAACAGCTGAACAGAAGTATAAAAATAGTAACGCGAGAGATGCGAAAGCTGAAAGAACAAAAGCTCGGTGTGTTACAATTGCAAAGAGCTAAGGAGCAACTTATGGGTCAACTGGCAATGGCTGAGGAAAACAATACCAGCCTGATGCTTATGCTCGGCAAAAGTTTGCTTGACTTGCAAACTATTCCTTCGCTGGAAGATATTTACAGCAAAATAAGAAATATTGCCGCAGAAGATTTACTTGCTGCTGCTAATGAAATGTTTGATGAAGATAATTTAAGTTATTTAACATTCGTTCCTAATTAAAAAAAGCCGCGGTAATGCAGGAATTAATTGATCACGAGTTACAACAATACCTGGAAAAACACACATCACCAGAATCTCCGCTGCTCAGAGAGATTTCACGTCAAACGTACCTTAAAGTAATAAGACCTCGCATGCTAAGTGGTCATTATCAAGGTCGGCTGCTTAGTATGTTTTCAAAAATTACCAATCCCCGCTATGTTTTAGAAATTGGCACATATACTGCTTATTCTGCTATTTGCCTGGCTGAAGGTGTAGCCAATAATGGCAAGATAATTACGATAGACGATAATGAAGAGTTGGCAGAAATGATCGAGCATCATATCAAAGAAGCCGACCTTTCTAATAAAATAGAATTTATCAATCAGGATGCATTGCAGGTTATCCCAACGCTTCAATATACATTTGATTTGATATTTATTGATGCCGATAAGCAAAACTACATTACCTATTACGACATGGTAATAGACAAAATAAAGTCTGGTGGATTAATATTAATTGACAATGTATTGTGGAGCGGCAAAGTATTGGATCAGGAAGAATTCAACGATAAAACCACGCTAGGGTTAGCTGATTTTAATCAAAAAATACAAGAAGATAGCCGGGTAGAAAATATATTACTCCCAATAAGGGATGGTTTGATGCTGATAAGAAAATTATAACCAATGAAAAAAACGCTTATTATTTTAACGCTTTTGCTAACGGGTTTGGTTACTCGAGGCCAGGAAGTGCCTTCCAGGCTACAATTTGGAAACATGGAATTGAGGCTAAGCAATTCATTACGCAATGAAATAGAAAAGCAAGCTGCGCAACTGAGCCGTTATCCTAAATATTTTAATATCAAATTAACCAAAGCCAAGCTTTATTTTCCCATTATAGAAAGAATATTGAGAGAAGAAAATGTGCCGGACGAATTTAAGTATTTAGTTATTCAGGAGAGCGCCCTTATTCCTGATGCAGTTTCAAGCTCCAACGCGGTGGGTTTTTGGCAATTTAAAATAGAAGCTGCTACCGAGGTAGGGCTTCGGGTAGACCGGCAGGTAGATGAAAGAATGAATATCGTGTCAGCTACTCGCGGTGCAGCCAGGTATCTTAAGAGTAACAATTTCTATTACGACAACTGGCTATATGCTTTGCTTGCTTATAATACCGGCCGTGGAGGTGCTCGCAGATATGTAGACCAAAAACATTATGGCAATCGGGTAATGGAACTTGGCAAAAGCACTCATTGGTACTTGAAAACATTTTTGGCTCATTTAATTGCAGTGCGTGATAATATTGATTTGTGCCCCAACCCCGAATTTCATCTTTATGAGTTTGATGCCGGAGCCGGAAAAACATTAAACCAAATTGGCAAAGAATTTAAATTGAGCGAAAGCAAACTTGAAGAATACAACAAGTGGCTTAAACGTGGATCAATTCCCCTGGACAAATCCTACACCGTAATTATCCCTATGGATGGTAAACGACCCAATAAACAATTGGCAGCTGTAAGGCCGGCAAGGAAAAACGAACAGAAAATAGCGTATAATTTTAAAGAACAGGATAAATTTCCAATAATTGAAGCCCAGGAAACCCCCGGAATATCTATTGTAGAAATTAATGGCAAAAAAGGTGTGGTAGCTAATGCAGAAGATACACCCACCATATTGAGTAGACTTGGAGGTGTTTCTATCAGCAATTTTTTGGCATTCAACGATATTTCCAGCAATCATCAAGTAGTGGCTGAGCAGGTATATTATTTTCAAAAAAAGAGAAATAAAGCACGAGCCCATTATCACGTGGTAATGCCAGGAGAAGATTGGTGGAGCATATCGCAAAAATATGCGATCAAGTTAGAAAAATTGAAACAGAAAAACAGGGTAAGCTCTGATGAAACCGTGCAATTAAAACCCGGCCGTGTTTTGTGGTTAAGGTTTATACGGCCTGCTCAAATACCTATTGCCTACGAGGTGGTGCCAGAGCCGCAACAACCAGCTCTTGAGCAAAGAGCAATATCAGTAAAACAGCAGATAGAAAAACCAGTAATTACTAATAAACCAGCGCAAAACGAAAGTATGCAGCAAAAGCAACCCGTCACAACGCTTCCTGAGCCAGAGGCTGCAGAAACGCTGTCTAATCAACAGGAAGATATTGTGGAGAAAGAAGATATAGAAACGTTGGTGATTAAAAAAGAGCCGGCTAAAGTTAAACCTGATCAGCAACAAGAAAAACCAGCAACGCATTTAGTCAAACCTGGTGAAACAATATTTAGCATTGCCCGCATGTACCAGATGAGTATAAACGATATAAAGATGATCAATAATTTTAATGATGACAAAGTTATTCAACCGGGTGAGCAGTTGTTTTTAATTGAGCAAGAGCCGGTTACAGTAGTAGCCAAAATAGAGGAAAAACAGCAAAATGAAGAAAAAACTTACATAAACCATCAAGTAGCCCCGGGTGATACAATGTATAAGATTGCCAGGCAATATGATGTTACTATCAAAGAAATTATGGAATGGAATGAAAAAGAGGATTTTAACTTGCAATCGGGTGAAAACTTGAAGATTTTGAAGAATAAAAATACTTATTGATGTGTACTTTTTAAGTTAATTTTAATTCATAAACTAGACCAATTTTGTGCGCTATTACACTTTATTATTACACTTTATTATTCGTTTGTTTTAATTTATGCTCATTTATTACCTGTTCCAGTTTTTCGATGTAGGTAAATGATTACTGATTTGGTTATATTTACATTAAAGATTAGGCCACGAATTAAAGTAAGTATTTTAATTGCGTGTTGCTGTATTTATAATATAGATTGGCTAAGAATGGAAAATGCACATCGATTGGTTATGCTAGTTGACGATAATGATACAGATAACTTTATCAGTCAGCGAATTATTCAAATTACCGAGTTTTCAGCTGAGGTAGTTGTAAAAAATTCAGGCAAAAGTGCCCTGGAATATTTAGAACAAAATGCCGATAAGCCGGAAAATCTTCCAGAGATCATATTTTTAGATATTAATATGCCTATTGTAGATGGTTTCGTATTTCTTTATGAATTTGAGAAATTTCCGGATACTATCAAGAGTCATTCAAAAATAATTATTTTATCCAGCTCCGATAATAGAAGAGACATTGATAAAATTATTGACAACGATTATGTTATCAAATTTATCACTAAGCCACTTACTGAGGATGCTTTGGAAGAAATAAAGGCATTAGCCACCAATTTTTAAAATGAAATGGCCGCTATTTACAAATGATGTTGTAGATAGCGGCCATTTTTATAAAATATGATTCCGCTTCGAAACTCAGCGCCTTAATTATTTAAGATCTGTTCTATTTGTACTTTACTACCATTAACTTCAAATACGTCTCCTTCTCGTTTATTGGTCATTTTTTGGGCCATGGGGCTTGCCGGTGAAATAACCATTACTTTTTGCTGATCGATTACCACCTGACCAAGACTTACGGCAATATAGAATAGACCAACATTTGTTTTTACTAAAGCTCCAGACCCTATTTGTGCTATGTTGCTCTTTGGCATACCTTGAAGTACATTTTTCATTTTCTTCGCTTCAGCAATTCGGGCCCCGATTTTATCTACTTCTTGCTGTGCCATGGATCTACCGGTTTCGTATTTATCACCCATGCTACTTTTAGTTTCCTGATTTGCTGCATCTGTTAGTGCATTATATTCTTTTTTGTAATCAAGAAGCCTGTTTTCAACTTTTTGTAAGCAATAGTGTCTTACTTTATCGTTTAATTTTTGCATGTTAAATATTTATATAACGCAATAGCAAAGCTAGTTCGGTGTAAAGGAAAAGTGTTTCAAATAAAATAGGTGGCAGTGGGAGGGTAAGAAAAAGGCTACCAGGATTTTAACAGATAGCCTTAAAATTGCTATTCCTCTAATCTAGAAAGTAATTGGTTGTCTTTAATTTTTTCTTTAGCTTCTGCATAGCCATCTTTATCACCCAGGTGCTTGCAATAATATGCTTTCAGAAAGTTTTTCTGCTCTGCAATTTGCTCGTTCCCCATATCGTCAATATCATCCATTTTCTTTACAACTTTTTTATATTTGCCGCGATAGGCATCGTTAATAAGTTCACCTAATTCAGCCATGGCAATTAATTGATCGTTTTCACTTTTCCTACGCACTTTTTTGAAATAATTATCGCTTTGACTTAAAAAGACATCATTTAAATTATCACCGGTTTCATAGCCAATAGTCTGAAACTTTTTACCGATTGTATAATATACATCGTCATCAAAATCATCTGTCTCTGTCAAATGCTCGCTTATGCCATTCAGGTCATTAGGAATTTGATTCAAGGTTTCGATATAGCGGTTAGCAAGCGATGATGAATAGCCAGTTTGTTCCCATATTGTTTCTCCTGTAGCAGTAATAAGTATTATTTTAGGGATAGTGGTAGCTCTATAGTAACTAGCTAATTGCCTTTCGTTATCTACATTCACCTTTAGGGGTACTACTTTATTGGTTAAATCACTCAATTCCGGACTGGTCCATAATTCTCGTTCCATTGTTTTACATGGACCACACCAAATAGCCCAGAAGTCCATCAATATTAACTGATCTTTTTCTTTAGCTACAGATTTTGCCAACTCATAATCAGAAAGCCATTGTACTTGCGCATAAGTTGCATAACTAAAGCAGGTCAACAAGAGAATAATTAATATTTTTTTCATAATAAGTATAGTTTGGATTAACAATATTAATGATAAATAAATAAATTTTTCATGTAAATATAACACATTTTGGGTGAAAAAATTAAATAATATCTAGTAATTATAAAAAACCGTTAACTGCAAAAAGCAACTATTATAAAAAATAGCTGCTATTTTTTTGCCGTACAAATTAAATCTCAGGAATTTTCTTCCGGTTTTGAGATTTGCAAAGGTTTAATCTCTTCGCCCCAGTAAAGTGTACGATGTGGAAATGGAATTTCTATACCATGGGCATCAAAAGCTTTTTTTAGCCTGCCCCGAAATTCCCGTCCTACGGTCCACTGCTCAATAGGTTTGGTTTTTAGGCGTGCTTTAATTACTACCGCGCTGTCAGCAAAATTATCCACTCCAAAAATCTCTATCGGCTCAAGTATTTTTGCTTTAAAATTTTCTTCTGCCGCCAATTCATCACCTACTTGTTTTATGATTTCTGATACTCTGTCGGTGTTTTCTTTGTAAGCCACCCCAATATCAAACACCATAGCCGACCATTCTTTGGTCATATTACTAAGCGAGTTTATTTTTCCATTTTGAAATACATGCACTACCCCACTAAAATCGCGAAGCGTAATGGTTCGTAAACCAATATTTTCCACTAATCCGCCAGTGTTATTAAGTATAGCCACATCGCCTTTTCGAATTTGATTTTCTAATAAGATAAAAAAACCTGTGATAATATCTCGTACCAATTCCTGGGCCCCGAAGCCAACGGCTAAACCTACTATACCAACCCCCGCAAGTAATGGAGCAATATCGATAGTGAGCTTCTTTAATATAATGATAAGCACCATGGTCCATATTACTAATTTACCTACGCCTTTAAGAATGCCCAGTAGGGTTTCGGTTCTTTTTTCGCTTTCAAATGCATTCTCGTCTTTTTTAAGGCGACTCGAAATAATTGCCCTGAGCTTTTTCAGTAAAAAATTAAGAAACTTGGAAGCAATCAATCCAAAAATGATGGTAAGGATAATACCGGGCACATTTGCTACACTCCAGTCAATCATTTGGTTTCCGGCTTGTATCCAAAATTCACTGGTAAATACTTTGTTTTCCATAAAAAATTTACTTTAAAATGTGAGAATTTAAAATATAACTCAAAGAAAATTGTTATGTTGTAATTACGCGGTAGGCCGCTGAGAAAGAGCTTTACAACATCCTACAGCTATCCTTGTTAAATAATAAACTCCTATTTATGACTTCAGTAATAGCGGTAATAATCATTGTTACTTTTTCTATTCTTTTTACTCGTATAGCCACTATTGCATTAATGCATACCGGTTTGAGTAAACAATTGGCCAGATTCCAAGCTCGATCAGCCTTTACAGGGGTAGGGTTTACCACCGGTGAAGCGGAAAAATTGGTCAATCACCCGGTTCGACGGAGAATTATTATGACATTGATGCTACTGGGAAATGCAGGGATCATCTCTGTTATTGCCTCTTTAATTGTAACTTTTATAGATACCGGTCCTGATAAAACTGACCTTGTCATCAGGCTTCTTGTGCTAGCCGGAAGTGTATTAATACTCTTGATGCTAAGTGCCAGCAAATGGGTAGATAAGCAATTATCCAGTATCATCAGCAACATGCTGAAGCGGTATACCAAACTCAATGTGCGCGATTATGCCGGACTATTGCATCTTTCGGATGACTATGCTATTTCAGAGTTGATGGTGGAAAAACAAGATTGGATAGCCAATCAAAACTTGAAAAGTTTGTCGCTGCGTGATGAAGGTATCAATGTGCTGGGTATTAAAAGAAAAAATGGCCATTACATTGGAGTTCCATCCGGTGAAACGGAGATTCTGGATGGTGATTTATTGATACTGTATGGTCGCCACACATTATTTGAAGATCTTGATGAGCGTAAAAAGGGTGTTCATGGTTCTATACAACACAAATTGAAAGTGGATGAACAAAAGCAACTGGAAAAAGAAACACTTGAATTGGATAAAAAACAAAGAGAAACTGAAAATACAATTAAATAAATAATGAAACAACTTTTTAAAACTAGTAAAAAAGTAGTAGTAGGAGTATACGAGGATTTTACTGCCAACGATCCGGTTGTATATAGTGCTGCCATTGCCTTTTTTACCATATTTTCGATGCCGTCCATTTTATTCATTATTGTTGCTATACTGGAAAAAATCCCCAGAGTAGAGCAAAGTGCTATTCAGGAGACTTTATCTGAACAGACAGGTGACCTTATAGGACAAAAAAGTTCTGAACAAATTGAGTCTCTTTTGCAAGCAGCAATGCTTACCGAACAAGGGTTTTTAAATACACTTACCAGTATCATTATCTTGTTTATCAGTGCTACTGCCGTGTTTAATTTCATTCAGCAAGGGCTTAATAATATCTGGGAAGTAAAGCCAAAACCCAAAAAAGGCTTTCTGAAATTTTTAAAAGATAGAGCGCTTTCTTTTGGTTTGATTGTAGTATTAGGCTTCTTGATGCTGGTATTTTTAATTAAAGATGCCGTATTTGGATTCTTTCAAAATGTGATTAATAACCTGGTAAGCTCCATTACTTCTGAAGTGATGACGGTAGCCAACTTTCTATTGTCGTTTAGTGTGACCATGCTCATTTTTACGTTGCTATTCAAGGTGCTACCCGATGCCAAAATAAAATGGCGCGATGCATTGGTAGGTTCATTTGCTACTGCCATATTATTTACCATCGGAAAATATGTGATTGGTATACTGCTCAACAATATGAAAATAACCAACGCCTACGATGCGGCAGGTTCGCTGGTGGGTATCTTGGTATGGGTGTTTTATTCTTCCATTATCGTGATGATAGGGGGTATTTTCACAAAAGTTTATGCCAATCGCTATGGTAAGGAAATTAAGCCTACAAGTACCTCGGTAAGAATAGAAAAACGCGAAATTGAAAAAGAAGGATAGTTTTTATGACAGCCAAAAACTGACCGAGGCCATAACGGTCGTTATTTGCAATTGGCTAGCTATAAAGCAAGCCGCTGCTAACGCTCCAATGGTTTTTATTGGTTGTTATTTGAAATAACTGCCAAAAGCATTATCCTTTTCAAAAGTAGCAATCATTGATTTTTCTTCAGGGGTTTGTTTTACTACCGGGTTGTCTCGCCAAAATCGTGGTCTGTATTCGGCATTTCGAAAGGTATAATGATCGGTTACTTTTGCTTCGGTAAGTCCACGAGGCTTTTTCTTCATTTTTTCGTAAATGGTAAAGTGAGAAAAAATACTGCAGGGAAATATTTTTCCGTTCAGACTTAAATCATAGGTAAAACGTACCAGTAGGTGGTTGATTTTATTGGTATTTTCAGCATATGAAATTTCCCATTGGTATTTCGGATTCATCATATCTACTTGATCATTCCTGCTTTTGTCATTAGCTGTCAACTCAATGTTATCGGCACCCAGCGCATTGATAATATGTAATTTTTGCTGCAAAAGTCTTTTTTGGCTGCGATTATAAGTAAAGCTTCCTTGCAAAGACGATTCAAGTCTAAGGTTTTCGCCCGGAAAAAATTTTACTTCCACCAGGCTATCTCCTGCTTTTGTCCATTGTTTTTGCAGGCGAAACTGATAATCATCAAAATAGGCCCGGCCAAATGGTTTGGCTAATTCATTGATATTTGGTTCGGTATTGCTGTTATATACATTTAAACCAATGGAGAGATAATCAAAGTTAGCAAAACGAAAAAAAGGTATCGTGTCTGATTTTTTATTAGCAAACCTGGCTTGTTTCAAGTTTACCTTTTCTACCCCCCTACTACTATATTCCAATTCATAAAAGCCTTCCGAAAATGAAGTATACATGGTGTCATGCTTGCTGATTTGTCGGTAAAATGCCTTACCGTAAGCACTTTCACCATTGGCTAAAACACCCATTACCTCATTGGCAACAGCGCGGGCATAGGTATCATCTATTAGCGTAATTTCTTCCAATAAGATTATATCAGGATGAAGCAATATCTCGATATTTTTTTGCTCATCAATCATAACCTTTCGTGTTTGATAACCAATATGGGACACAGTGATAAAATTACCTGCTTCGATTAATGCTAGTTCAAATTGGCCCGATTGATTGCTAACAGTTCCCTTGCCATTTTGACAACTCACGTGCGCAAATGATATCGTACTATCACTAGAAGCATCTTTAATAATCCCCTTTAGCAGCTGGCCGAAAACCTGCTGACAGGAAGATGCGATTAAGAAAGCAGTCAGGAAAGTAAATGTTCCCCGCATAAGAATAATTAATAAGTGGATAACAAAAATTGTAAATCGAATATAATTGCTTATTACAATTGTACTGCATTTTTTCAATACTCCCAACACATTGTCTAATTTTGCAGGCAAAAAGCTGACGTGCTAAACTATACATTCAACGACGACACCATTGTGGCATTAGCTACTCCTCAGGGAGTAGGAGCCATCGCGGTTATCCGCTTAAGTGGAAAAGACGCCATTAACATTTGCAACGAGGTGTTTAAAGGCAAGGACCTGAACAGGCAGGATTCTCATACCATTCATTTTGGTACCATCCGCGATGGAGCAAAAGTGATAGATGAGGTCTTGGTTTCACTTTTCAAATCACCCAGCTCTTATACCAAAGAAAACGTGGTGGAAATAAGCACGCATGGTTCGGGCTATATCGTGAGTGAAGTGATCAAGTTGCTCCTGAAAAATGGCGCCCGGCTGGCTCAACCGGGGGAGTTTACCAAGCGAGCCTTTGTCAATGGTAAATTTGACCTGGCCCAGGCAGAAGCAGTAGCCGACCTGATACATTCCGAATCGGAGGCGGCACACCGGGCAGCTATGAACCAGATGCGGGGCGGTTTTTCGGGTAAGATCAAGGAATTGCGCCAACAGCTGATCCATTTTGCCAGCATGATAGAACTGGAACTGGATTTTGTAGAAGAAGATGTGGAATTTGCCAGTCGGGAAGATCTACGTAAGCTGATCAACGATTTGCACAAAGTAATTGGAGATCTGATTTCCAGCTTTGCCCTGGGCAACGTGATCAAAACCGGTATACCCACCGTGATTGCCGGCAAGCCCAACGCTGGCAAATCAACCCTGCTCAATACCCTGCTCAATGAAGAAAAAGCCATCGTTACCGATATTCCCGGCACCACCCGCGATTTTATCGAAGATGAAATTAATATCGAAGGAGTACCATTCCGCTTCATTGATACTGCCGGTATCCGGGAAGCGACTGACAAAATAGAGGCGATGGGGGTGGAGCGAACGCATTCTCAAATGCAAAAAGCCAGCCTGATCATTTACCTTTTTGACCTAAGCCAGGAAAATATGACCGAGATACAGCGCGATATTAACAAGCTTGAAAACCTGGGAGTGCCGTTTATAAATGTGGGAAACAAGCTGGATAGGGCCCAGCCCGAATTACTGGAACATTTAAACGCCAGAGACATTATTTTCATCTCCGCCTCCGAAAAGCAGCACATTGAAGAGCTGAAGGCAAAAATTCTGAGTGCTGTGAATGTAGATCAATTCAAAACCGGCAATACCATGGTGACCAATATCCGCCACTACGACAGCCTGGTAAACACCCAAAAAGCACTGGATGAAGTGCTCCACGCCGTAGATGCCGGCATGACCGGAGACCTGCTGGCCCTGGATATCCGCAATGCCCTGCACCACCTGGGCGAGATTACAGGAGAGATCACCACCGACGACTTGCTGGCAAATATTTTCAGTAAATTTTGTATCGGAAAGTAAGTTACATTTCTTTTGATTAGCTAAACCCTTCATTTTAAGCATTTTATCCTTACTCCATTAAGTCGTTCTAGTTCCTTTTCAACTTTTAATGCTGCCTCCACATTTTCAGCTTTTGCTAACAGTGTTCTGCTGCCAACCTCGTCTAATTCGCCTTTGGTTGCAATGGTCTCAATGAGCAGGGTAAATTCAAGCTTGGTGCTTTTAAGTAAATTTTGTTCGGACATACAAGCTTTGAAAACCGCCACAAGTCATATACCGCCAAACGTTAGCATGCATTGACTGCAGTGTTTCAAACTTGTATTCGAACTTTATAACCCTTACATTTGTTGCTTAAATAGACAACATGTTTTGCCGACATTAAAAATTATTGAATCCAAGATTATGAGAAAGAAGCTAATCATTCCAAGAATCATAAAAATCCAGAAAGTAATTGGATTGACTATCCAATGCA
Organism: uncultured Roseivirgaceae bacterium; assembly: GCA_964592475.1. GTDB lineage: Bacteria > Bacteroidota > Bacteroidia > Cytophagales > Cyclobacteriaceae > CAZQEZ01. Next base: position 1,230 of record CAZQEZ010000040.1, on the reverse strand, counting down.
TGTTCAACAACGGGGAGGGTCGAATACTGGACTTTGAAAAGATATTTAAAAAATGGGGAATTGGTGAAAATGACATTGAGTATCAGCTTCTAAATCCAAAGGAGTTTAAGAAAGTAAAACTCAGGAACTATACTTTATCATGGCATAATATTCCTATTACCCTAGTGTCGGAAGATGGGAATGAAGAATATCATCCGTTTGAGTTGAGCCCCGATGAACTTTACAGACTAAGTGAACCAGCAGAACCCTCAAATTCGGAGAAATTTGGTAGCCTAATTAAATTGGAAAGAATAAAGGCTGGGTTAACTCAGGAACAACTTGCTCAAAGAAGCGGTACTTCTAGGTTTTATATATCAAGGCTGGAGAACAACCGAACGGACGTGGAGCTTTCAACATTTCGAAAAATTGTAGAGGCTGGGCTAGGCAAACATTTCAAACTTTTAATAAAATAACGACATGCCAACACTAAATATAGGTCATTGGGCAGATAGTGCTAAAGTTGAAAATGATTACATTTAAGAAAATATGTAGCGGAATTATACTTTGGAGACTTGAAGTACCTTATGACCTATATTCTTAATGTTGGGAAAAATTAAAAAAATGACCGAGCTAACAGAAATAAAGGTTTTTGCTACAGGAAAAACTGTACCATTTATAGAATCAGGCACTGCCATAATAAAAATTGAAAATGGACTGGTGACTGTTGGTAAATTAAATTATGATTTAGATGTCGACTGGTCTTTAGAAATTGAACATCCTAAAAATGAATATGAATTAAATCCAATTGCGATGGATGTAATCCTGAAATCAAAACCAGAATATTTAAAATCAAAAGATTCAATAATTGTTACTTGCCCAGCTAATATTGAATTTAAAATGAAATGGTAGTAAAAGAGGCTATAGAATAATTTGTTGAAAATAGTTTCAAAATAACTGGAAGAGGAATAATTCTAGAACTGAAGCATAATGAGGATGATCTAAAAAGAGGAATCAAATTGTAGTCACATGTTTCCGGGTAATATTTGGGAAGTAATGGCAAGAATAATATTTGATCATACAGAGACTGAACAAAGGAAACTTGATCCATTAAATAAAAAGAACCTAAAATCAAATTTAAAATGAGCAAAATTAAATATCTCATTTCACTACTATTCTTAATTTTAAGTCTAAAAGTTTGGAAAGATTGACTTAGACAAACCTTTGGTGGAATACCTAGAAAATCCTTTGTAC
>CAZQEZ010000039.1:0-33654 GCA_964592475.1 uncultured Roseivirgaceae bacterium | reverse complement strand
AAATTAATTTAAAAATAAATCTTAACTCTAATTTTCACTAATGTTTACCGAATAGATTACAGGTGTTTGTTTAAAGTTGAAACTGGAATATGGAAATTAAGAAACTAATAAGGCTTGCTAAATAAGAACACCCAAAGCAGCCACAGCTTGAAGCTTGTTAGTATTTAATCATTCGAGGTTTAGAAGTTGAATGGTTAGCTATTAATATTCTTCACGATTTATTAGATCACTTGCTACAACGAAACGATTATTGCATAGAAGAAATTGGCTTCGAGTTTATAGGCGATCATCTACGTATTTCATTTCTTGATGAATACCTGTATTGTTCACCCAAGGAAATGACTGAAGAGATAAAACTTACTTCAGGTAAGGCAATTCAATCACCTCATTTTTATTCTTGATTAAGATTTTACGCATATCATCGAGTGTGCTCCAAAAGCTATTAAAAACCAGCGGATCAGTAATTAACCGGGGAATAACCGGTTTTGAATTATTGTACATGGAGTAGGTGATTTTCACATTCCCTTTTGGTAAAGGTTCCATTTTCCACCCTCCTTCAAAATGTTCTATTCTCCGGATGCCATCTTTCACAGGTACTTGTTCGGAAGCACCACTAAGTACAATTGCTACTTTTCCATTTTTATAAACTTTAAGTTCATTTTTGGTTACCATGTCCTGGTTGTCCATGGGCCAGGGTATGGCCATTTCACTGTAAGAATACCAGGTAAAATCATCTACGATTTTAACATTTTTAAATACTTTTACCCGGTTGATCCACTCGGTAGCTTTTTCGTCATCTTTGATTAATTGAATAATGTTAGTGATCGGAACGTTTACTACCATTTCTCCGCGAAGCTCTCTGGCTTCCCGGTCTTTCTCTACCGGTCGCCACCGGGTGTAAATTTTAATTCCATCTTTTTCTTTTGACAACTTCCATTCACTGTGTGTCTCGGGCTCCTCTTTTTGAGCAAAGGTTGTAAAATTGATAAATACGAAAATGAAGAAAATAAAAACTCTCATAGGTGCAAAATTTATCAAATATAAGTAATTTGAATTAAAAATTAATTGTAGAAACATTAAAATTGGTTGCCTATAGAATAATTGGGAAGGTTACAATAATTCTTTATAATTTAATTTAATTAATTAATTAAGGTAATAATGTCAGTTTAAAATTGGTCACAAATCCAACATGACCATTGATTTCGCCCGCTTTGGGGCTATTGCCCATATTAATCAATAGCACAGGGCTGCACCCTGTGCTATTGATTTCGACCCTTCGGGCCTTCATAAGTCTTAAGTTGACGGCTATGCCCCTGGCCCCCTCTCCATCCGCCAAAAGTCGGACAAGTAATGGAGAGGGGGAAGGTTCGATTCAGCGAACCGGGGGTGAGGAGTTAATCTGTATTTTTATTTCTTATAAATTTCACTATTTTATAGAGCCAATAAAATCTAATGGCTCACAGGAATATTATTTGGTTTGATTATCAATACAGGGTCTTTTAAAATAATGAGCCCAATTTTTCTGTTAATGAAAGTTGAGACTTTCTGCTAAATCTTTGGCTAACTGATACTGCAAAGATGTATTATATTCACACAGCTTATGCCACGCTTGCCAGCAAATACAACGCAGCCATGCGTATGGCCACGCCATTTTCTACCTGATCAAGAATGATTGCATGTTCCGAATCGGCAACATCGCTATTCAGTTCCACACCACGGTTGATGGGGCCAGGATGCATGATGGTAATCGGTTTATTTAGCTCCGAAAGCATTTGCTTAGTAATGCCAAAGTAAAGAGAATATTCGCGCAAGGAAGGGAAATACTTTAACTGCTGTCTTTCTAGCTGGATGCGAAGCACATTGGCTACATCACACCATTGCAATGCCTTTTTCACGTCTAGTTCCACTTTTACCCCTAGTTCGGCTATGTAGCGAGGCAATAAGGTATTAGGCCCGCAAACCATAACTTCTGCTCCCAATTTTTGCAGTGCAAAAATATTAGACAAGGCAACCCTTGAATGCAAAATATCACCGATGATCGCCACTTTGAGTCCATCTACATGGCCGAACTTTTCACGAATAGAATATGTATCCAGTAGGGCCTGGGTAGGATGCTCATGGGTACCGTCGCCGGCATTGATGATGTTGGCCTTGATATGCTTTGACAAAAAATGAGGTGCTCCAGGGCTGGCATGTCGCATTACTATCATGTCTACTTTCATGGCCAGTATGTTATTTACAGTATCCAGCAGCGTTTCTCCTTTTTTTACTGAGCTGGCGCTAGAAGAAAAGTTGATCACATCGGCCGAGAGCCTTTTCTCTGCTATTTCGAAGCTAAGCTTGGTTCGAGTAGAATTTTCAAAAAAAACGTTTGCAACCGTGATATCGCGCAAGCTGGGCACTTTTTTTATCGGGCGATTAATTACTTCTTTAAAATTGTCGGCGGTTTCAAAAAGAATTTGAAGATCGGCTGGTGTAAGATTTTTAATACCTAGTAAATGCCTGGTGCTTAGCTGGCTCATAAGTTACGAACTGAAATAATAAAATAAATTGCACAAAGATAAACTGCAATTAGCTCTGTCCCAAAGAATATTACTCATCTTCTTTGGTGTATAAAATAACATTATCACTTTCATGTCCTTGCTCTTTCCATTCTACCAGTACTTTTTGTGATTGAATTGAATTGACATACTGACCTACAAAATTTGGTTCGATAGGCAAATCACGGCTATATTTCCTGTTGATCAAAACTAATAAATCTACTTTGCTGGGGCGACCAAATGTTATCATTGCATCCATGGCAGCTCTAACTGAACGACCCGTGTAGAGCACATCATCAATTAAAATTACGTTTTTATCTTCAATTTCAAAGGGTACGTGAGTAGTACTGGCTTTAATTGGTGTGTCTCTTCTTCTAAAATCGTCGCGATGGAAAGTGGAATCTATGTAGCCAATCAGTAGAGGTTTTTGTAAAATTGTTTCAAGATTTTTACTTATTCGATTAGCAAACAAGGTGCCTCGGGGCTGCAATCCTATTATCACTGTATCTTTAAAGTCGCCATAGTTTTCAATCAGTTGATGGCAAAGCCTGTCAATGGTAATTTGTAGCAATTCGCTATTCAACAATTTTCTTTTTTGCATCATTGTACAAATATAATTATTGCTTCGGCATCACGCTTATTGGTAATTGATTTTATTTACATAAAATACCTTTCGCCTCAAATTCACAGCATCTTGAAATTTATTACGAATGTGCTGCACCCCGAATGCGTAAAAATTATCATCATACCAGGATTTCAAACTTCCCATTTCATTGTCGTCCTCTTTTGCCACGTCATCTTCAAATTTTAAAGCTATATCATCAAAAGTCTTCCCTTCTATTACCTCTTCTCCTTTAATTATTTTACTGCGGATAACATTTTCAAAATTGTATAGCAAAACTAACTTATCCTGATGTTCATCTATATGTACATATTTTTCTAAATTATAGCTGGTTACATCATTTATTTCAAAACTGTTATCCCATAGGTGATTCCCTTTTTCATCAAAACAAAATAAGACAGCATGGGTGTATCTAAACCCTGATAAGTTAGACTGAAAAGATGAGCTGGAATATGGATTAAAGCTTTGACCGGAATACACAGGGTAATAAGCCTCCCCTAAAAGAATATGATTTCCATTTTCTTGGTTAATAATGTTGCGAACAATCAATCGGTAATTAAACTTGAGGTCTTTTCCTTTTATTTTTCTCCTTTCTATCTTTCTCTTAATTCGCTTTTGTTTTCCAGCTTTCATATAATTGAAGAAATTATCCAGGTCGGCATAGTTGAAATAGTTGATCAGCTGTTCGCCGTTAGCATCAAGGCGGGCTACATAAATTCCTACCGAGTAGCTTTCTTTGCCTTTTTTGGCCGATCTTATTTGAGAGTAGGTCCCTGCCACATATTGAGAGTTTTGACTTATGCCGGTAGAGCGACCATCTAACAAATTCACATCTTTATTAGGTTTCAATGTGAGATTTATCATCAATTCTCCGGTTTTATTAAAGGTTTTAATGTTGATGGTGTTATTTTTATCTAAGGTTCGAGTAGTAGTTAGTACCCGGAATATTTCTTTTTCATCATCAATTTCCACTTGTAAAAGCTCACTTCTATCCATATAAAACCCTGGCAGTACTTTAAATTTCTTGCTTGGCAAATGGTATAGTATCAAGGTAGGTCTGTAGTCTACATAACCACCTAATAAGACCGATTCACCTACCATTTCATATTCACTGAGTTCAATGGCAAACTCTTTGGGAATTTCGATAAAAACCGGTGTTTTGGTTTCCATGTCTACTTGCATGAGGGTAAGATTATCCTTTATATAAGGACCATTATTGAAAAGCAAGTAAGCTTTACCATTGTGATAATCGTATCCCGTAAAATGAAATTTTATATCCACATAGTATTTTTTCTGCCATGCCTCTTGCAATGCAGTATCCAGTTTTATAAATTCCCACTCGTTTTCTCCCAAAGCATTTGTTTCATTGGTAGGTCTTACCATTAATAATCCATCTTCACCGGCCGGTATTATGGTAAAGTAATTATCGAAAGGCTCTAATTTTACTTCATATCTTCCTGGCTGCACTATTTGTGCTTTTAATGATAGCGCAAAAGTCAATAGTAGAATTAATAGTAAAAATTTTATCTTCATTCACATATATTTATTTACCCAAGGTAATTATTATCTTATAAGCATGCTCATTTAAAGGCATTACTGAAAGTCTCGATTGTTTAAGCAAAGGAATACCGGCTAATCGTGGCTCGAACTTTACTTTTTCAAGAGTTACAGGATTGTTTAATGCAATTATTGGTTTTAAATCAACAACTACCCATCGATTATCTTTACTGGTTGGGTCGGCGTAGTGCTCCTTACATACTTGTGCAACACCTACTATAGCTTTTTCCTTCCCGCTATGATAGAATAATACTTGATCCCCGTTTTTCATCGCTTTCAAGTAATTGCGGGCCTGATAGTTTCTCACCCCGTTCCACATATCGTAATCTTTATTTACAAAATCCTGCCATGAATAAGTTTCCGGTTCAGATTTTACCAACCAGTGGTTCATTTGTGAAATTATTAAATCTTTGATTGTAAGAAGTCTAAGTTAGTAAAAGTTAACGTAGGAGTAAAATTTTACCGCTTATTTTAAACTTTGTAGAATATATTTTACTTAAGGTAAAATTAAATAAAAAAAGGTTTTTATTACTTTAGTTCATATCCTAAAGATGATAGGTATTTTAATCCATCCTGTACTTCAATATTGTTTGCTCCAGTCCACCCATTTTGTTGTCCTTGCAGTATTAAATCTTTAATATTTTTTGGCTCATTAAGATTAACCTTAACTATCTCATTACTCTGCTTGTGCAATAGCAAGACACCAGAATTCAAATATTTCGCCAAAAGATCACCTGTGAAATTAATGATTAAAGGAGTGTTTTTGTAGCCAATTAAGTAAATCTTTACTTTTAAATTATAAGTGCTATTTTTAAAACTATAATTTTTGCTGAGCGAGTATAAATACCGTTTAGTTCCAATGTCGATTTGTCTAAGTTTCTTTTTCATAATTTTCTAAAAAGATAAGATAACTATATTAAATAATTCCTTTCGTGATATGTTTTTTTATTTCAATGTCAGGCATATAATCTTTTTGGAAGAAATATTGAAATTTTTTCACAAAAGTACTGTATTGTTCATCATCAAAATTGTCGTAATCGGAATGTGAGTCAGGATAAGCTTCTTCTTGTAGTTGATTTAATATGTTTTCAGAAGAAAATTCAGGTGATGTATACCAATCATTTCCCAATTCCTCCCAAATAGTAATCATGCCTATTAGTCGTAAGGGATCCTCAGCAAAAAAATCACAATTTTCTTTGCTTGCGATAAAAGTACCTAAAGATATATTTTTCTTTGGTGCAGGCCATAAAAACAGTTCAAAGCCTTTGCGTTTAATTATCGTCAAAGCTTTATTGTATAGATTTGGATGGTCAGTCATACGAAAACCGTCATTTGAATTGATCATTAAAAGTAATTTTTAAGTTGAAATATAACTACAAACACATTTTTTACATTACTTTTAAGTTAAATTTGAAAAATGTAAAAATACGGATTAAATGCAGTTGATAAGAATTTTTGTACCATTATTTTTTATATCCCAATCATTGTTTGCTCAGGATATTTGGTCTGTTTCCACCTTTCCTGCTGAGGCGCAATTTAAATCCCGCACAGCCGGAGTTATTGAACAACTGGCAGATACTCCCTTTGGTATTCGTAGCCTTGCCACTTCTACTTGTCCGGATACAGGGCTGCCGGTTCGTACCTGGGCGGTAGAAGGAGATAGTATCATCTCACCCTATACCGGCGGGAAGTACGGACAGGGGCCTACCGGCTATTTTGGTCCCAAAGCCCGGAATGAAAAAGGAGAAATAATTGCATTTGGTGGAGATCCGCTCAAATACGACCTGCAACCAGCCACCGCTTTCTTACTGTTAAATCCTGAAGATGAAAAAGCTAAAGCCTTTCTTTCCATTCCGGGCAATATGAACCAGCAGTACCATTTTGCGGCCAAAAACTGGGCACGATTCTATCCTTTATTATCAAAAAATATGGGAACAGGCTGGATTGATGATTTTACCAAAGCGGTAGGTAACTACTCAGAAAAACGCCGGCCCTCCGATGGACCCAACCGGGAGCATAACTGGCTTTCGCATGCTCATACGCTGGTGGGCGAACCGGGGCATTTGCTGGGTGGACCTAAACTGGATGGCGGCACCGAAAACCACAAAACCATGTGGCGAACCACGGCTTTACTTTATTCGCAGCTCTTTCCGGAAGGAGCTAAAATTTCCGGGCACTCATTGGCAGAAGCTGAGGAAATGACCACTATCATGATCACAGATTATCTAAAGCTTTGCCTACAAGTGGGTAATGGAGAATATGACAGCCGTATTTATTATCCTCATTCCATCGAAGCATTTTTAAATTTATATGATTTCTCCCCCAAAGCATCTACCAAACTGCTGGCCAAAACTGCCCTGGATTTTTACCTGGCTACTGCCGGTTTGAAAATGATTGACGGCACAATGGCCGGAGCTTCCAAAAGAGGCTACTTTCCAGGCACTGAACCTGATGAACTGGAATCAATGAGCTGGGCCTGGGGAGCCGAAACCAGTCGCCAGATGCAAAATGCTGAAATTACCCTGCACCAGGCCACAACCACTTACCGCCCCAACCTGGTTTTACATAACCTGATGAATAAAAAAGTACCTCTGCCCTTTGAAGCCAAAATAGCCAGACCCTTATACCACATGGACTCGGCCAATCGTTTCCAGGAAACGTTTTATGCATCTGAGTCATTCGGACTAGGGAGTGTAGCCATGACCGTGGTAGACAATCCTACTCAACAGATTGTATGGTCATTGATTGCCAAAGGCACGAAGGGTCCGCTGGCGTTTGGTGGCGGGCATCCACGCTACCTGAGTGCTAATGGTCATTCACCCTACCAGCAAAATCTACAATCTAAATCCAGTATCATTGTGATGGCAGGGCAAACAGGAAAAATACCGAATGAACCGGATGCTTATCAGCAACAGCGGAAGCAATATGCTTCTCACAACCTGGTAAAAATCACTAAACCCAACATGCAGGACAGCATTTCCATTGCTCAGTTTCTAGAGGATTCCAAAACTGGCGCTGCCGCCTGGTTTTTAGTACCAAAATCAGTGGAGGTGATGGAAAAGCAGGGGAAAATATTAATTGCCGCAAATCAGACATTGATCGCTGTGCAACCATTTGCAGAATATTTTTGGTTTGACTGGCAGCCCCCGGCCAATGTAAAAGCTTATCGCATGCTGCAAACCCATAAAGTGCTGGTAATGCCGGGTGAGAAAACAGGCTACGTGGTGGAAGCTGTCGAAAAAAGTGAATATGGCAGTTTGGGTGCATTTGCCGGGGAAGTGCTAAAAAATACTACACTAGACCTAAACAGGCTGAAGAAAGATGCAAAAGTAGTTTACATTTCCCTGCAAAACGAGACCATTGAAATGGCGTATGATCATACACGTTTACGGGCGCAGGGACAAATCAATGGAGAAGCGCTTGATTACGATAACTGGGCCAATGGAGGCGTTTATCAAAGTCCGTACCTGACCATTAAAGATGGAGTGATGCAAGTTTCGGATGGCGAGAAGGGTTATACGGTGGATATGAAATTGAATGGGATTAATTTTAGAGAATTTTGAATAGTAAATTATGTAATTAGTTACTGGAAGTATTGTATTTTTGATAATGTTAAAATGCTGCTTAACCTAAAGAATTTCAGAAATGAGAATAACACAATTCATCATACCAAAGTGGATCAAAGCAAAAATTGGTTTCTGGGTATATTAGGACATGATTTACGTAGTCCACTTTCTACTGTATCAACCGCTCAACAACTCCTTTCAATCTCAGAGAATCTTACTGAAAACGACAAAAAAATGGTAAAGACGATCGACTCCAGTACCAAACGTATGCAGGAATTAATTGATAATTTACTCGAACTAGTAAATTTACGGCTTGGAAGCGGCATATCCATCAATAAAACCCCCACGGATTTAACTGTACAATGCGAACAGATTGTTCAGGAGTTTCAGATTACCTACCCAAAGGCGGATTTAAGTATTTCATCACCGGGGCCTGTACAGGGAGAATGGGATAAAGTAAGGATCAAGCAGATCACATCAAATTTTATTGGTTAAAACTCTTCGTATCTTTGTGGCCTTACTAAAGAAATATTGTCACAAGAAATGATGCCACAAAGACACAAAGAAATGATTCAGCAAAGACACAAAGAATAATGCCACAAAGCCACTAAGACTCCAAGAAATGTATCAAATATAGCTTATTTATCCCTTAATAAATCTTCGCGCCTTCGTGGCTATGTTTAAAAAAACCTCCGTGTCTTCGTGTCTTTGTAGCCTCACTTTTTAAAAACCTTAGTGTCTTCGTGTCTTAGTGGCTCTTAAAAATTTGAGCGCCTGCGAAACTAGCCACCATGCCACTCCCTTACCCTTTAAAACCCGCAACTATTTCCGCACCTCCATCGGCCAAAACTCGCTCTGCTAATCGCTGGCCCAAAGTTTCTGCCCGTTTCAAGTCTCCTCGCTCCTGGTGCCGGATAATTTTTTGCCCATCCATGCTTATTATGCCCCCATTAATTTCCAGCTGGTCACCCTTTAATGCTGCCAGGGCAAATGCCGGAATGCTGCAACCTCCTTCTATGGTTTTCAGATACGCTCTTTCTGCCCTAAGCCGAATTTCAGTATCTGGATGATTTACCTGCTTTTTAATAATTTCCACTTTATCTGCTGCCAATCTTTCATGTATTTCTATTGCCACGCTTCCCTGACCTACTGCCGGCGTAAATATATCCAGTGGCATATGTTGCAAAATCAACTGGTCATATTCCATGCGATGCACGCCGGCAAAAGCCAGCAACATGGCATCGCATTGTCCGTTTTCCATTTTTTTGATGCGGGTTTGCAGATTTCCTCTTACAGCAATGGTTTTGATGTGCGGATAATAATGTCTCAGAGTAGCCACCCGGCGAGTGGAAGAAGTTCCTATCACCCAGTCACAACCTTCCTCCAGCTTAACGTTTTTATTATGCCCCACCAGAACATCATTTACCACTTCTCTTTCGGTAAAGGCAATCAATTCAAAGCCTTGTGGTAAACGGGACTGCATGTCTTTGGCGCTATGTACAGCCAAGTCGATGGTTCCCAATCCCAATTGCTCTTCAATTTCTTCCGTGAAAACGCCCTTGCTACCAATGGCGCCAATGGCTACATCAAGTTTTTTATCCCCTTTTGTTTCTATGGTTATAATGTCAGTAGGTACACCTGCTGCTTTCAATCGATTAGCTACATAATTGGCTTGCCACAATGCTAATTTACTGCTCCTGGTACCTATTTTAATTGGTTGCATTATTCTTTCACTTTACCTTTGGTTGCATTTCTTTTATTGTAGTTGCGCTCGATGAATTCAATAATTTTACCGGCAATATCTATTTGTGTAGCTTTTTCGATTCCTTCGAGTCCCGGAGAAGAGTTAACCTCTAAAATTAATGGTCCTCTGGCACTTTGCAACATATCTACTCCGGCAATAGAAAGACCTAAAGCTTTTGTTGCCTTCAATGCTGCTGACTTTTCAGCTCTGCTCAACTTTATTACTTCCGCGCTTCCGCCCCGATGTAAATTTGAGCGAAATTCGCCTTCTTTGCCTGTGCGCTTCATGGCACCTACTACTTCACCATCTATTACAAAAGCACGTATATCAGTGCCTTTTGATTCTTTTATAAATTCCTGTACAATTACCCGTGCCTTTAAGCCATGAAAAGCTTCAATTACCGACTGGGCTGCTTTTCTGGTTTCAGCTAATACTACTCCTAAACCCTGAGTGCCCTCCAATAATTTAATTATTAAAGGAGCGCCGCCTACTTGTTCTACCAGGTTTTTTTCTTCCTTGCTGTAATTAGTAAAAGCAGTTTTAGGCAATCCCACTCCTGATCGCGCAAGTATTTGCATACTGCGCAACTTATCGCGGCTGCGAACAATTGCTTGAGATTCAACCGCAGAAAAAACCTTCATCATTTCGAATTGTCGGACCACTGCCGTACCATAAAAGGTGACCGAAGCCCCAATACGGGGAATGACCGCATCAATATTCTCCAACTTTTCTCCATGATAATAAATAGAGGGTTCTCCCTGCTCGATTATCACATCACATTTTAAGTGGTCAATTACTTTGGCATCATGGCCTTTTTGTTGTGCCGCTTCTATCAATCTCTTGGTAGAATACAAATTGGTGTTGCGTGAAAGTACTACAAGGTTCATGGATTAGTTGTTTTTTTTGTTTTTTCTTTTTTAGATAAATCGATTTCGCATACATCTACGATAAACCTATCTTTTAATAACTTTCTTCCTAAAAGAACCGGAAATTTCATTTCACTGCGATTGGCTAAAGAAAATTCTGTTCTGATTATCTTGCCAAATAAAAGTACTTTTGTTTTAATTACAAATCTTGTCTCGGAATGGCCAGATGAGCTTTTTATATTTTTTAACTTATAATCTGACACCCTAAACATCTTTTTTTGATGGGATCCCGGAATTTTGAATAATAAATACTCAATATCATTTTCTTTTTGAAGTTTAATACGAGAGCAGTGAATGGCTGAAGAAAAAGCCCCTGTATCTATTTTTGCAGCAATTTCTTGTATACCCAGTTCCGGTAAATCAATCACATCGCATCTGCCAATTATTATTTTATTTTTTTGGCCCATGTTAATCTCTAATAATTTTGGCTACCTGCAATGATAAATCTAAAAAAGTAATTTTTTGGTTGGCATTTCTTTCTATGTGATAGTAAGCTTGATTTAACAACTCTGATACAATGTTAATTTTATTCGAATCCATTACTTTAGCAAAATTCCGGACAAATTCTTTTTCCTCGCCGGTAAGCTTTGATAAACCCGCCTCGGGAAAGGATGTCACTAACACTTCACGTAAAATATTAAGCCCATATTGAAAAACACTTTTTTGCTGCATTCTGTTTTGCTTCTGAAATACATCTGCCCAGGTAACCATTTTACTGTAATCCTTCACGTAACAAAGGCGCATCCAGTCACGAAACAATTTATGGCTATCATCTTCAATTTCACTTGCTAGTTTTAATGCTTGATTCATATTGCCATCTGCCAAATGTGCCAGTTGAGCTGCTTTACCTGCAGGAGTTTCTTGCTGAACCAAATAATTGATAATTTCCTGGTCTTGAAATTTAGGAATTGTAAATTGCTGTGTTCTTGAAAGAATTGTAGTGAGTAAATTTTCGGCATCATTGGTAACCAAAAGAAAAACTGTATTTTCCGGTGGCTCCTCTAATATTTTCAAAATGGCATTAGCAGCCGTTACATGCATCTTTTCAGGAAGCCAGACAAGCATTATTTTATATTTACCTTCAAAGGCTTTGAGGCTAAGATTACGAATAATTTGCCGGCTTTCTTCCCTACTGATGTTTGCTTCTTTGTTTTCACCCCCATAGTGGTTGCTCCAATCTTGCAAATTACCAAAAGGCTGTTCTAGTAAAAATTTTCGCCAGTCTTTTAAAAAGCTGGTACTCACCACGTCTTTGCCTTTCACTGTTTTTGTGCTGCTCACCGGAAATACAAAATGTAAATCGGGATGAATGAATTTACTGTTTTTGCTGCACGAGGGGCATTGTCCGCAGGCATCATCGTTGATGCGATTATCGCAATTCAGGTAACTGGCAAATGCAAGGGCAAGATTTAAATTAGGTGCTCCTACAACACCAGTAAAAAGCAAGGCGTGCGCCAGATGCCCACCTTCCACAGCATTTGTCAAATATTTTTTGGTATCTTCTAATCCTGGAATATCGCTAAATCTCATTATTCTATTTTTTTCTCCCACACTCTAAACTTTGCCGATTTTTCGTAAATTGAAGTCAATATTTTTTTATCAATTTTACTTAAAACCTGGTTTCTCCGTTGCATCACAAGTTCGGCTGTTTCAAAAGTTTTATTCAGTCTAAATGTATTAAAACCATGAGCACCACCCCAGCTAAAAGAGGGTATGAATGTACGTGGAAATCCAGCTCCAAAAATATTGGCACTTACACCAACTACAGTACCGGTATTGAGCATCGTGTTAATGCCACACTTACTATGGTCTCCCATAATTAAACCACAAAATTGCATTCCCGTGGGATAAAAGCTTTCGCTATTGTAGTTCCAAACTTTTACTGGCAGGTAGTTGTTTTTGAGGTTAGAAGTATTAGTGTCAGCACCCAAATTACACCATTCGCCCAATATGCTATTGCCAATAAACCCATCATGCGCTTTGTTGCTGTAGCCCATTAATACGGAATTGCTCACTTCGCCTCCTATTTTACAAAAAGGCCCAATACTACTATCTCCACGAACTTTGGTTCCCATATTTACCACAGAATCCTGCCCTAAGGCAAATGCGCCTTTAATCATGGCTCCTTCTAAAATACTGCTATTTGGAGCTAAATATATTGGTCCTTTTTCTGCATTGAGTATGGCTGCTTTTATATCAACCCCTTCCTCTACAAATATTTGAGAATCGTTATAAGTTCGAGTATAATTGTCTTTAATATCCGCACTAGTTCTTCCCTTGGTTAATAGATCAAAATCTCTTTTAATCTGATCGGCCGTATTTCGAAAAATATCCCAAGGATGTTTTATAATCGTAAATTGATGGGGAAAATTGATTTTTGTAAGCGTGTTTGGTTTTTTTAAATTAGCAAATTGCCTTACACCCCCATCATCTGTTTTGGCAGCTAATAATAATTCATTTTGATAGAGCGCTTCACCGATTTTTAAGCTATCCAGTGCATCTAATAATTCCTTATTAGGACAAATAGCACCATTGATAAGAAAGTTTTCGCCACCATACTTAAAATTGTACTTTTCTTCCAGGTATTCTGCTGTTAGATAACTAATAGGATGATCTAAATATTTAACCCATTTATCGGCTATAGTAAGAATGCCAACCCGTAAAAGAGAGATAGGACGAGTATAAGTGAGTGGGAGCAAAGAAGTAAAATAATCTGGCTGATCAAATAAGATGATATTCATGAACACGATGATTGTTAATTATTAAGACAAATATAGCGTGTGCGGTGGTAAATGAAAAACAGCAGATAATAAAAAAGTCTCAACCAAAATGGCAGAGACTTCAAAGTAAAATCTTTATGTAAATTATTTTTTCTTGTACCTGCGGTTAAATTTCTCCACACGACCAGCGGTATCCACAAATAATTTTTTACCAGTATAAAAAGGATGCGATGCTGAGCTAACCTCCACTTTTACCAGTGGGTAGGTTTTGCCATCATCCATTTTTATTGTTTCTTTAGTTTGAATAGTAGAGCGAGTCATGAATTTATGATCACTAGATGAATCATGAAAAACAACTTCTCTGTACTCTGGATGAATATCTTTTTTCATATTTATAATTATTTTTCTTAAAAGCTTACAAAAGGATTGCAAAGATAGTAATATTCAGTTTCTTTCACAAAATTTTAATTATTCAATTTTAATAACATTATGTTTTTTATCGTATATAATTGTTTGATCTCGAATTTTTAAAACTATAAGATCCTTTTCCTCGGTAAATCGTATCTCTGGTACTACATGCTGATTAGTCAGCCAAAATGTGCTAAGTATCGACGCGTTATTTCCTTCTACCTTCAACTGAATAGGGTCTCCAATATTTTCAGCTTTAATGTTGTTAGACAAAAACCATCCATAAAGGTTGCTCTTTGAACGTCCTTGAATATGTAGTGCAATCTGGCGCTCGTTAATGTTATTGAAGGAAATTTGTAGCGAATTATTTTCTTCATTACTACCTAAATTAGCTTGCCAGGTATAACTATTTTTTTCAGAAGCACGAACAGTATCTAATAATACCATTATTAGTTCATTATCCGACAAAAATTTTACTATCAAGTGCCTTTGGGCAAAATCTACCCCTAATTGCTGGTAAAGATCACCACCATTTACAATGAGCTTACCACCATTATTGTTTGGTTGCCAATATTCGGTTTTGCCAGTTAATGTTACTGATTTATCAATGTTGTATTTATCGTTTACCAGTAAAGTGGTGTAATATTTGTTTTCACGCTTTTTTCCCGGTCCACCAAAAAATCTGTCGTTGTACCCCATAAGATTTATACAAAACACTTCTGGCTGGTCCCATGCATTGCCATGGTGATGGCTATCAGCCATTAAGCTCAAAAGCAGGTCGTTTTCATCTTGCCATCTATTGCGAAAAAAGTAGTAACCATGATCGTCGTATATAGCGGGTGGCAATACGTTAGTTGGATCCATTGAAATATCAGTATCCGGATAATAGAGTATTGCCCAAATAGTACCAGCACGATGATTGTCAAACTTATCGCCAGCGTCATATGGAGCTTTTACACCCATATGGATATCGTACCACCAGCTATAATATGGTTTATAAAGAGGAGGCACCAGGTTAAGAAGTAAGCTGGCAAACCCTTCATTGTAGGCACTGGAGCCAGCCACTCCAGTCATTAAAAATTTTCTTTCAAAAGGTTGAAATGATTCCGAATACATAGCCAACCTCCACCATTCGTGCTTTTGGGCCTCATTCAATAACGTACTATCACCAACACTGGCCGCGGCAAAAACCGCTTTTAACAAAAAAGTTACCCCGTATTCGATGTAACCCATTCCTTCTTGCGATACACCTAAGCTACCATAGCCATTCTGCATGTGCAAAAGTAGTTGCTTAACTAAAAAATCATAGCGCTGTCTTCTTTTTTCTACTTGATTGGCCGCTAACATTAAAGTAAGCTCTCCACCACGACAAACTGCTACCCAATTGGATCCTCTTTCATTGCCAAAATTGGTGTGATCGTATGTAAGCCAGGCATCTAAAGCTTCATTTATTTTATCAGTTAGGTATTGCCTCTCTTCTTTATTCCAATGTTGCCTGCACCAGGTATAAGGCAAAGCTAGGCCAAGTTGCATCATGGCTCTGGAGAGACCATATCCATTTTGAGGCAGTCTTTCTTGGTCAGCATCTTCATAAATATTTTTTATAGTATTTAAGGCAAGTTGAGCATATTTTTTTTGTTGCTCACGGCTATCACTGATCAAGCTTACAAAAGCAGCCTCCTGAGCTAAATAGGAGCGATTATAGCGATTAGGGTCACCTAAATACACATCAAGAGAGCCTGCATCTACTCTTTCCTTTAAGCTTTGATACGCTAAAGCATGATGACTATGGTCAATTTCTACAGCAGCTTTGATTTTTTCTAATTTATAATTGGATAGGTACAATTGAGGTTGGCTTTGAGCAAACCCAGTAACCCAAATCATGATCAATAAAAAGATGTTTTTCTTTTGTCCGTATTGCATAATTTCAAAGTTAAATAAAGTATAGTTAAGGTTGAACAAACCAAAAGAGGAAAATATTAAAGGAGATTGAATTCAAAATTTACGCTAAAATAATGAATATTTAATATTCGCACACGTTCACATTTAAAAAATTTACTAAATTTGCATCCTAATTTAATTAAAATCGTATAGTAATATAAAGGTCAAGTACTCAAAATAAAATAGGACAGCAACAACAAGCGGCCAGGTAACGTGAATTTAATTTTCGTTACCTTTTGGAGTGAGCAGGTTTTTAACTTAGTTTTCCCTATCTTCGCACCATCAATTAACTTTTCAATGAATAAATTATCGGTTGATCCAAAAGCTAAAGCTTTAATATTTGATGTAGATGGTACGTTGGTAAATTCAATGCCTTTACATTATAAAGCATGGCAAGAGGTGGGAAAGAAATATGGTTTCCATTTCCCCGAAAAATTATTTTATGAATTAGCTGGTGTACCTACTCCGGGGATTTCTAAAGTAATTGTAGAAAAGCTTAATTTACCTCATGATATTATTAAATTGGGTGAAGAAAAAGAAGAAACTTATATTTCGATGATTGACGAAATACGCCCGATAGAAGAAGTGGTGGAAATAGCTAAAGCCTATTATGGAAAACTACCCCTAGCTGCTGGCACGGGAAGCCCTCGAGTAAATGCCATTAAAACTATACAAGCCATTGACATCTATGATTTATTTGAAGTTTTGATTACCTACGAAGATGTAGAAAATCCAAAGCCTGCTCCAGATACATTCCTCAAATGTGCAGAATATCTACACGTTGAACCACAGTTTTGTCAAGTATTTGAAGATGGGGATCCGGGTTTAGAAGCTGCCTCCCGAGCAGGAATGATAGTGACTAATATAAAAAAAATCATTCAATTATAATAATATGAATATGAAAGCATCCAGAAAATTCAAGGACATGACTCCTGAAGAAAAGCGAAAGTCGCTTGAATTATGGCATAAGTTTTATGATTTCCAATTGCGCAACGACTTTATTGAAAGTTGGCAATATTGGACTCAGCGTATGGAGTATTTACAAAAAATTGGCGTCGACTTTTCTGAAGACAAAAGTAACAAGATGTGGATGAATAAAGTCACTGCAGAAGTGTGACATTAATATTTGCTTAAGAAAAGTGGAAAAAGCTGTCTGAAATGACGGCTTTTTTTGTTTAAAATTGATAATATAAAATCAAATTTAGCAGCTATCATCTATTAAAAATTACATGTTTTTTTTAATGTAAGCCAATAAACGGGAATCGAGTATTTCCTCTAACCTGCTGATGATCACTCAAATAATGAATACTATTTTGGTAAAATTGAATCCTATAAATGATTATTCTTACATCATACTTAAATTTCTTTTAAAACAAATCTATCTTACAAATACATAATGGTATATTATTTAATTTTTTTAACTAAGACATGATGATAGAACTAAAACAATTTAAATGTGGTGAGGTAGGATATAATGAAATCCAGGATTATATTCATGTTAGTTTTTCAAAACTTTCTAAATCAGTAGATTTCAGGGCCATGTGGAATTTTGCTATCTATTTATTAGATAAATATTATCCCTCTCAGTGGTTTATTAATGAAAAAATGCTAAGTGTGATGCCAGAAGATAGGCATTGGCAACTCAATGACTGGTTTGAGCAATCTTTATCAATTAAATCAGTAGATCCTGAAAACCCGAGATATATTGCCATGATTTTAGCAGACAATTTTTTCATGGAGATTTCTGCAAAAATATTTAAAGAAAAGCTTAATATGCCTGGATTGGTAATAAAGGAATTTGAGGAGGAGGATGAAGCTAAAGAATGGCTTAAAATTAATTCAAATAAGACATTGGTTTAATAAAATGCTGATAATTTATATAGTTCTCTGAATGCTACAGAGGACTATATATTAATTATCTTTTGAATTTTTTTGTGCTTCTTTTATTTTTAAGCTTTTATTTAATATTCTATCTGCGATGGCTTTACCAGTGGGAGTAGCTGCTAAACCACCCTCGGCGGTTTCTTTGTAACGGCTTTCCATACTCCGTCCCACTTCTCCCATTGCTTGCACGCATTCGTCTACAGGTATTACAGGTGCCACCCCCGAAAGCGCCATTTGAGCTGAACTAAAAGCTATTGCAGCTGCACTGGCATTTCGCACAATGCATGGAACTTCCACGAGCCCGGCTACAGGATCGCAAACCAAACCAAGCATACATTGAATAGTAATAGCTACAGCATCGAACACCTGGTCGATAGTACCACCCAGACTGTAAACGATAGCACCAGAAGCCATAGCACCGGCACTTCCGGTTTCGGCTTGGCATCCACCTACGGCTCCAGCTACTGAAGCTACTTTTTCTATTATCAAACCTATGCCGGCAGCAATTAATAAACTTTCTAAAATGGTTTTCTTTTCAATATTATGAATCTCTTTCATCGTGAATAATACCCCTGGTATAATTCCCGATGCTCCGGCGGTAGGAGCAGCAACTATTCGACCCATGCACGAATTAACTTCTTTGGCAGATAAAGCTCTGGCTATTAATTGTTGAAATTCAGGGGAGAGCACCGTTATTTTGCTGTTAAATACTTTTTTGCCTCCATTATTTACCATGCCCGATCGGGAAGTCATATCCTCCCTCAGTCCGGTTTCTACTGCATCTACCATTGCATCGTAAGCTTTTTCCATGCCTTGCCAAATATCGGTATCCGTTCTGCCTTTTTGATCTATTTCGTATTCAAGCACAGGCTCCCACAGTTTATAGTTTTTATCCTGGCAATATTGCCTCCAGCCAGCAAAATCATTTAATAGAAATGGCATGTTTTTTCTCCTTATAACTTAATAATGATTGGTAATTTAATAGGTTCTCTTCACTGCTATTTGCAATTCGTTAAGCTGATCCTCAGAAACAGCAGATGGTGAATCTATCATTACATCTCTTCCTGCATTGTTTTTAGGAAATGCTATATAATCACGAATAGAGTCTGAGCCGCCAAATAAGGCGCACAACCGGTCGAAACCAAAAGCGATACCGCCATGAGGGGGAGCACCATACTCAAATGCTTCCATAAGGAATCCAAATTGTGCTTTGGCTAATTCTTCAGTAAAACCCAGTGCCTTAAACATTTTCTGCTGCATTTCACGGTCGTGAATTCGTATAGAACCGCCTCCAATTTCAACTCCATTGATCACAAGATCATAAGCATTGGCTCTCACATTGGCGGGGTTGCTATCCAATAGTTTCCAGTCTTCAGGCTTGGGCGAAGTAAAAGGATGATGCATCGCGTGAAATCTTTTCATCTCTTCGTCCCATTCTAATAATGGAAAATCAACTACCCAAAGCGGCTTAAAAATATTTTTATCTCTTAAGCCCAACGCTGTTCCCATTTTCAATCTTAATTCTGAAAGGGCTGTTCGGGTTGGTTTTATTTCTCCAGCTAAAATAAGTAAAAGGTCGCCTGCCTCTGCATCAAATTTATCAGCCCATGCTTTAAGGTCATCCTGATTATAAAATTTATCAACTGAAGACTTATAGCTTCCATCTTCATTACATTTCACATAAACTAAACCTTTAGCTCCAATTTGTGGTCTTTTCACGTACTCAGTCAGAGCATCCACCTGTTTTCTTGTATAATTTCCACAGCCTTTGGCATTGATACCTACCACCAATTCAGCATCATCAAATACTTTAAAATCTTTACCTTGTGCCTCATCATTAATTTCAACAAAAGGCATATCAAATCTTAAATCAGGCTTGTCTGTGCCATATTTTTTGATCGCTTCATCATAATTTATACGTGGAAAAACACCCATTTCAACCTCTTTTAGCTCGGCGAAGAGATATTTAATTAACCCTTCAAAAATATTAATAACATCATTTTGAGTAACAAACGACATCTCGCAGTCAATTTGCGTAAATTCCGGCTGACGGTCAGCTCGCAAATCTTCATCACGAAAGCATTTAACTATTTGGAAGTATTTGTCAAAACCACCTACCATTAGTAGTTGCTTAAAGGTTTGAGGTGACTGAGGGAGAGCATAAAATTGACCCGGATTCATACGAGAAGGCACCACAAAGTCTCTTGCTCCTTCCGGAGTAGATTTAATTAAAACCGGCGTTTCTACTTCAATAAACGATTGACCATCAAGATACCTGCGGGTATGTTGCATCATTTTATGTCTCAACTCCAGGCTTTTTCTTACCGGGCTTCTTCTTAAATCTAAGTATCGGTATTTCATCCGCAAGTCATCTCCACCATCAGTTTCTTCTTCAATAATAAACGGTGGTACTTTGGCAGGATTTAAAATCTCAATTTTATCCACTTTTATTTCAATATCACCAGTAGGTATTTTTGGGTTTTTTGATAAGCGTTCGGCCACAATGCCTCTTGCTTTTACCACGTATTCGCGACCACAAGATCGGACTGTTTCCAGTACATTTCCATCAGTGCTGCCTTCTTCAAATATAAGCTGAGTAATTCCATAACGATCTCGCAGGTCCAGCCAGATCATTCCGCCTTTATCGCGAATTCTTTGTACCCAACCACAAAGTACTACTTCTTTTTTTACGTCGGTAAGTCGTAATTCACCACAAGTATTTGTTCTATACATGTTAATCAATGTTTATTAAAAAGTAAGCTGCAAATTTAAGAATAGTTTATTACAGTGGGTGATTCTGATCGGATAATTGAGATTCATAAAAAAGAAAGTGGCTTGGGAAAGCAATTAATTAAAATGAATAACCAAGTAACGGTCGATGTAATAGGAGTAAGCCGAAAAAAGTATTAGGATATTAAGCAGGATTTCATGTTAATGAATTTTGCTTAAAGAATATTTTATTCCTTCGCAAAAGAAAGATTTGCTTTTGTTATTTTCGTTTAATTTACAAGCCCACTTTTTCTGCAAAAATTCTTATATCGGATGGCTTACCTAATACATACAACATATCATCTACCTTTATTTTTGAATCGGGGCCTATGTCATAGATCATTTTATCATCGCGTTTTATGGCCATTAAGTTGATGCCAAAAACCTGACGAGGATTAATTTCTGCCAATGTTTTATTCTTGATTTTAGAAGAAGGTGAATGTACCGGTAAAGTAGCAATATCATAATCTGATACTTGCAAGTCAAGTTTACGGGAAGCTTCAGAAGCTACACTGCTGCTGCGTAGCATTAAATAATTATCACTTCTAATATGCTGTGTACAAGAATCAATTTCCGATTCGGGCACGAGATAATGGGTTAAAACACGATGAAATATTTCAATAGAAGTTTCAAATTCTTCAGGGATTACTTCATCGGCGCCAAGTTTTAGTAGCTCGGGAGTATCCTGTACAAATCGTGTGCGCACAATTACATGCACTGTTCTGCTTTGTTCTCTAATAGTATTTACAATTTTACTCGTGGATCGAGGGTCAGATATTGCAATTACTACCACCCGGGCTTTATGGATGTTTAAATGCTGCAAAACATGCACTTGCATGGCATCCCCAAAATGAATGGGTTCTTTATCTTTTTCTTTTTTAACAGTGTCGGGGTTTATTTCTAAAATCACGTAAGGTATCTCAAACTTTTTGGCTACCCTGGCAATATTGCGGCCATTTAGCCCAAACCCAATAATGATGATATGGTCTTCCAGGTCTTTGGCGGTTTTCTGTTGCAAATTATTGATTATATTACCGGCACGTTTACTTATTCTATCTGACAAGCGATATGAAAAATTAATAATGAATGGTGTACCCGCTATTGATAGAATGGTAATGGCCAAAAAATACTGGTATATTTCAAGACTGATGATATTAACTGACAACCCTTCTTTGGCCAAAATAAGGCTGAATTCGCCGATCTGAGTGATGAAAAACGAAATCATTAATGCTGTACGTATATGTAAACCCAGTGATTTGGCTGCGATTAAACCGACCAAACTTTTTAAAACAAGTACTCCAAGGGTGAGATAACCAATGGTAAAAATATTATCGACCACAAATGATAGATCAAGTAACATACCCACGGAAACAAAAAAGAAGCTTGTGAATATTTCTTTCAATGGTGTCACATACGACATCGCCTGGTGACTGTATTCTGATTCTGAAATTGTAAGCCCGGCCATAAATGCCCCTAATGAAAGTGAAAGACCAAAACTGGAAGTAAGCCAGGCCACGGAAAAGCATATAACAATAATACTGATAAAGAACAATTCGTTGTTGCGAGTTTTGGCGATGCGATACAGCACGAATGGTATTCCGTATCTGGCCAGTAGAATTACTCCCAAAATAACCAATATACCTTTTACTGCTATACTTAATACAGCCGCTCCTACATTGTCAGTTTGTCCAGCCAAAATAGGGGTGAATAGCATCATGGGTACTACGATAATATCCTGAAAAATCAAGATGGCTAAGATTGTTTTGCCGTGAGGGCTGGTAATTTCTCCTTTGTCTTGTAGTAATTTTAACAAAACAGCAGTACTACTTAATGAAACTAAGAATCCTATGAATATTGACTTGTTTAAGGGCATATCCAATAGAAAAAATACTACCGCTGTACTCAATATAGTGAGAAAAACTTGTAAGCCACCTCCAAGCAGGACTGATTTTTTTATTGCTGCCAGACTTTTTAAAGAAAACTCTACTCCAATTACAAAAAGCAGTAAAATAATGCCTATCTCAGCCATTATTTCTACTTCATGTACTCCTTTTATCCAACTAAGGCCATAGGGACCTGCTATGATCCCGGTGAGTAAAAACCCCAAAACAGTTGGCAATTTCAATCTTTGAAATAAATAAATAACTAAGACCGAAAGACCTAAAATGATGACGATGTCAGTAAGAATATCGAGCTCCATGCGAAAGTGTAAATTTAAAAAATATAAGCTTTAAAAGACTGGTTATGTTTAGTGTAACGCTAAAATAATTGATTGCCTGCATTAGATGTAATACTTTTGTAAAAAACAAGACGATGAAAGCACAGGATTTTCAAGCAAAGTTTATTAAAGGCAGTACTGACTTTAAACAATGTCCGGCACCTGATAAGCCTGAAATAGCTTTTGCCGGTAGGTCAAATGTAGGTAAATCATCTTTAATAAACATGCTGCTAAATCGAAAAAAACTTGCCAAAATATCTTCAACTCCGGGAAAAACCCAGCAAATAAACCATTTTGATATTAATGAACAGTGGTATCTGGTCGATTTGCCTGGCTATGGTTATGCCAAAGTAAGCAAGTCACTGAGGAAGCAGTTGGACCTAATGATCAAAAGCTATTTGCTTCATCGGGAAAACATGTTTTGCGTCATGCTTTTAATCGATTCTCGCCATGAACCACAAAACGCCGATTTGGATTTGATGACCTGGTTAGGTGAAAACGCGATTCCATTTGCAATTGTTTTTACCAAAGCGGATAAACAACCGGTAACAAAACTTCAAAAGAATATAGCGATATACAAAAAAGAACTGCATAAAAAATGGGTTGAATTGCCTGATATTTTTATTACATCAGCTTTCAAAAAAGAAGGTAGAGAGGAGCTTTTAAGTTATATTGATGATATTATTCATGATCGGCTGCAAAGTGAAATTTAAAAAAGCATAAAAAATTAAACGACCAGGCACATAATGTAGTTAATAAAATAAAGCATATTGAGATAAGTAATTATGATGATTCAGGAAATAACAACTTTTTTAATTTTTGCTGCCGCGGTATTTTACCTGATTTACTTCTTTTATAAGCAGTCAAAACAGGACAATGGTTGTGGTAGCGGATGCAGCAGTTGTAGTGCCGTAGATTTTAAAAAAATACAGGAGCAAATGGAAGCTAAGCAAAAGGAATAGTGCTTTTTCCTTCCCCCTTTTTACTTTAATTTTGCCAGCCAAATAATAATTTACTTCTAACATTTTTAAAATACAAAACAACTATGGCTGGAAACAAAACTTTAACGATGATAAAACCAGATGCTACCACTGCTGGTAATACTGGTGCTATTATTAAAATGATTGAGGAGGCAGGATTCAGAATTGTAGCGATGAAGCAAACCATGCTTACAGCAGAAAAAGCTGGTGAATTTTATGCAGTGCATAAAGAACGCCCTTTTTACAAAGATTTATGTCAGTTTATGACTTCCGGAGTGATAATTCCTATTATTTTGGAAAAAGAAAACGCGGTAGAGGATTTCAGAAAATTGATAGGTGCTACTGACCCCAGCAAAGCAGAAGAAGGAACCATAAGGAAGGTGTTTGCCAAATCTATAGAAGCCAATGCTGTTCATGGTTCCGATTCAGATGAAAATGCCAAAATTGAAGGAGACTTCTTCTTTAGTAATCTTGAAAAATTTTAATTAATCAGGGGGATTTCGGCTAAAATAAAAAAACTTTATGAAGAACCGGATTAATACCGGTTTTTTCATTTTTACACTTTTTCTTCCTGCTTTTCTCGTTCTTCTATCCAAAAGTTATTAAACCCGTCGCCAACGTAAATCATCAGTTCATTTAACTGAAGCAACTCCAGTATTGCCAGAAAATTATAAATTACAGCTACTTTGTAAGGTTCTTTTTCAATTAATGCAACAAAAGATATTTTTTGCTGTAGTTTTATTACATCTAAAATGTACTCCTTCTTTTGAGCAATGGTAAATGGATACTGAACCACTTGGTGTGTGGGTTTATTTTTTTCAGCTTCAAATCTTTTTAGCACTTTTTGATAGACCTTTAGTAACTTGTATAAGTCGAGATGTTGCAACTCAGCTTCTACATTAGTAGATTCGCTGAGCTTATGCACTTCTTTTAAGAGGTTACCACGGCTTTCCATATTATCGCGATCCTCTTCCATTTTACTCAGTTCACCCAGCACTGACTTATACTTTTTATATTCTAGCAGGTGTTTAACTAATTCTTCTCTGGGATCAATTTCATTGCCAAGCTCGTCTAATTGAGGACGGGGAAGAAGCATTTTGGCTTTAATTCGCATCAAGGTCGCGGCTACCACTATAAATTCACTGGCAACTTCGATATTCATATTTTCCAAATGATGTAAATAATCCAGGAAATCGGAGGTGATCTTTGCAATCGGTATATCATAGATATCCAGCTCATCTCTTTCGATAAAAAATAACAACAAGTCGAACGGACCTTCAAATAAAGGTAGTTTGATTTCGAAACTCAAGGCTTGGATTTTTTAGTTTGATGACTCAAAAATTAGCTCCAAATATAAGACGAAATGAGCAGTTTTTTATCTTAAAATTAATGTAATTTTACGCGCACCTTATCAGCTATTAAAAAAGTAGAATATTTATTGCTGATAATCTGTTAATGAACAGTTAAAAAATATATGAGTAAAATGTTGATAAAGCCTGGCGAATTACTGGAAAAAATTGAAAATCCGGATGATCTCAAAAAATTAAATCCTTCTCAGCTAGTAAAAATCACCAATGAACTACGTCAATTTATAATTGATAATGTATCAATATATGGGGGTCACTTTGGTGCCAGCCTAGGTGTTGTTGAGCTTACCGTTGCTTTACATTATGTTTTCAAAACTCCTTACGATCAGTTGGTATGGGATGTTGGACACCAGGCTTATGGGCATAAAATATTGACAGAAAGAAGAAAAAATTTCTATACGAACAGAGTTTACCAGGGCTTGTCCGGATTCCCAAAAAGGAGTGAAAGTTCATATGATACTTTTGGGGTAGGGCATAGCTCCACTTCCATATCCGCGGCACTGGGCATGGCCATTGCTAGCCAACAGCAAAAGCTTCTGGATAAACAGCACATCGCGGTGATAGGTGACGGAGCCTTGACTGCAGGGTTAGCTTTTGAAGGACTTAATCATGCCGGTGCGTCTGATTCTAATCTGATTATTGTATTAAATGATAATTGCATGAGTATTGATCCCAATGTTGGGGCACTCAAAGATTATTTAACAGATATAACGACTTCACATACCTACAATCGGCTTAAAGATGAAGTTTGGAATTTTCTAGGAAAATTCAACAAATTTGGTCCGGCTGCTCAGGAAATAGCATCGAAAGTTGAAAATACTTTAAAATCGCTAATTTTAAACCACAGCAATTTATTCGAGTCGCTAAATCTTCGGTATTTTGGCCCGGTAGACGGACATGATGTAAATCATTTGGTAAATGTACTTAGCGATCTTCGAGATATACCTGGCCCCAAGCTGTTACACTGCATTACAGTAAAAGGAAAAGGCTTTCCTTTGGCAGAAAAAGATCAGACTAAGTGGCATGCTCCTGGAAAATTTGATAAAATAACCGGTGAAATTCGTAAAAAGACTTATGAAAAACCTCAACCGCCTAAGTATCAGCAGGTATTTGGAGAAACTATAGTAGAATTAGCAAAAGAAAATGATAAAATAGTTGGAGTTACACCTGCCATGCCTTCTGGTTCATCTTTAAATACAATGATGAAAGAAATGCCTAAAAGAGCTTTTGATGTAGGTATAGCCGAACAACATGCAGTTACTTTTAGTGCCGGTATGGCTACCCAGGGCATGATTCCATTTTGCAATATTTACAGTACATTTATGCAACGAGCTTACGATCAGGTAATTCATGATGTCTGTATTCAAAATTTACCTGTGATTTTTTGCTTAGACAGAGCAGGACTGGTAGGTGCTGATGGCCCAACTCATCATGGTGCCTATGACATTGCATATATGAAGTGTATCCCAAATTTAGTAGTGGCTGCACCTATGAACGAGGCTGAACTTCGTAACATGATGTACACTGCAACAAAACATGAGGGGCCGTTTAGTATTCGTTATCCTCGTGGTCAGGGAGTAATGAGTGAATGGCGCACCCCATTGGAGCTAATTGAAATTGGTAAAGGAAGAGAAGTAAAAGCCGGAGAAGATATTGCTATATTAACTATTGGTAATACGGGTAATTTTGCAATAGAAGCCGCAAATATTTTAATACATCAAGGTATTGATCCGGCCATATATGATATGCGTTTTGTGAAACCTTTGGATGAAGGTATGTTGCATGAAATTTTTAATAAATTCGACAATTTAATTACAGTAGAAGATGGTTGCATTACAGGAGGGTTTGGAAGTGCGATTGTTGAATTTATGGTTGATCACGGGTATAGTATAAAGGTGAAGCGTCTGGGAATTCCTGATGAAATTATCGAGCATGGTGAGCCAGCACAGTTGTATAAAGAATGTGGTTATGATCCTGAAAGTATTGCAAATGCAGTAAAAGAGATGATAGAATCTTCATTAGTGGTTAAAAAGATTATATAAATCTGCAGCATTATTTCATAACAATACCTAAGAGCAAAGGTAATAATTAATGTACGATACAATTTTTTATTAATAAAAAAATAATTGTTATGAATAAAATTGTTTTTTCTGAATCCGGACAGGGGAATCCTGTTATTTTTTTACATGGGTTTTGCGAAAGTAAAGAATTGTGGAAAAATTTTGAAAGTCATTTATCAAGTGATTTTAGGGTGATTTTACTTGATTTACCTGGTTTTGGCGAAAGTCTACCGTACGCTGAAGATTTTTCTTTGGAAGATATAGCTGATAACTTAAACCAATGGACCAGTGATAAAGGGCTTGAAAAATTTACGCTTATTGGCCATTCATTAGGTGGATATATAACCTTGGCATTTGCCAAAAAGTACCCTGAAAAAGTAGATGCTATTGGTTTATTTCATTCCAGTATTTTTGAAGACACAACGGAGAAGAAGGATAATCGTAGCAAAACAATTGAATTTATTAATAAAAACAGCTTAGAAGCTTTTATTGATAATTTTGTTCCCAACCTTTTCTTTAAAGAACGCCATACCGAATTAAAAGAAGTAATTGATATGCAGAAAGTGGTAGGAAATAAAACTAACAAGGCAGCAGCTACCGCTTACATGGCTGCCATGCGCGAGCGTCCCGATTCGGTCGATTTTGCCAAAAGCTTTGACAAGCCGGCTTTAATAATAGCAGGAGTTCACGATAATTCGGTACCATTTGAAAAAAGCGAGGAAATGGCTACTTGTTTTCCAGATGCTACCGCTCATTTTTTGCAGGAAACAGGCCATATGGGTATGTTCGAGCGTGAAAAAGATACCCTTATCTATTTAGGTGAATTTTTGAAAAAAGTTTATGAAAAAAGTTAATTAAGCATTTGAATAGGCAATTTATGTCATGTCTTACTTCATAGAATAAAATAAAAAGAGCGAAAGAATGATCTTTCGCTCTTTTTGGTAGATTTAAAAGCAGATATTTAAAATTTAATTATAATTCCATATCACAATTACCTCCTAAGCAAGCTACTTCTTGAGCGGCAGTAGTAAAGTCTTCTGACTCGTATCGATAAACTTTAGAAAAGTCAATTTTTGGAAATGCCTTAGCCAGTTTTTCATATTCTTCTTTATCGATTTCAATGTATGGCATTTGGTCAAATTGCGCATCAAAGGCAGGTAAGAAAGTTATACCACCAATTTTGTCCTGATTGTCATAAACCCACTTAATTATATCCAGTACTTCGTCTGGTTTGTAAGTGATTGTCACACTCGGGTTGTGTTCGGTGTAGTGAACTTTATTTTGTAACCAGTATTCGCATTGCTCAATAGCCGTACGTTCGTTACGTGTAATAGCTTTATTAGGTGATTTTACTGGAAAATGTACCACATAAGTATTGGCATTTTCTTTATTTTGTCCGTTTTCGGGATCCATTGGTACACCCGAGTCTTGTAAAACTTTAAAAATTGGAGTATGCGCTCCAACACGTACATTTCTGATATAATAAGGTGACCATCGAGCATGAATACCCGGAGAGCAGTTTAACAATTGCGATGAATTACCTGAAGGTTTTACGCAAGTAACTGCAACTGATTGATTAATTCCTAATTTATCAGCTGTTCGCTTATTCATGTCAACAGCTAATTTTTGTAATTTCTCCATCGTTTTGGCATCTTGCACAGCAGGGCAATCCAATTGACCATTTATATCCACACCAAGCAATCTTTCCTCCGAGCAGTTACTTCTCCATTCCGGGCGTAAACCTGGAAAGTAGGTAGCCATGGATTGAATTGTTCCAATGATAGTAGCCAATTCTACCTTGTCTTTTAAATCTTCATAGGTATCTCCTTGCCTGGCTACTGCTACTGATAAATTACAGAACTCAAATGGACGTAAAACGATTTCTCCACATGGATTGGTGCCGAATTGGGCTTCTTTTCTTCTTTTCGGTCGCGTTTCTACAGCAGCTTGCCGGTTAAAAATACCTGGCTCTCCACGTTGAGAGTTAACCATATCTAAAACATAGGTAGCTACTTCAGCTTGGGTTAGTTTTCTTGAAGGCCATACGGCTGAATTGTTGGCGTTCCAGCGTTGGTTATTGTTTCTCCAAAAATCGCCATCTTTGCAGTGACGCATGTCATTATCGTCATAATCAAAAAGCGATATCATGGCTGTGCGACGCACTCCTCCGGAAACTGCGGCAGTACCTATTGAGCACATGATGTCATGGGCATCTAAAGAGCGTAAAAAGCTTCCTTGACGATTCAAAATTTTTGATCTTGTAAAGTCAAGCATTTTACGTAAAGGTTCTGGTCCTGAAGCACGCCCACCTTTTAATCGTAATACTGCTCCGGCAGGTCTGATTTCAGAGTAGTCAAACTTTACATCATGACCATCAAACCATTTTTGTAAACCAAAACGTAATGCATTGCACCAGCCTTCTGTACTATCTTCAATTAAATATTTAGTGGGTTCGCTTTCGGATTGTCTTTTTATTCGCTGAAATCGTTCAATATAATTATTTTCAACTGAGTAGCCTACACCACAACCATTCATTGAAATAAGCAATGCTTCTACAAATGAGTCAATACTATCTACAGGCATGTAAGAGCAGTTATAGATACTGATATTGTTGCGTCGGGCTGCCGGACCAGCCATAGCCAACAATCGCATAGATGGCATCACTTTCATTTCTAATATACCCTGGCGAATACGAGCATAAGTAAGAGGCGAAAGTCTGAATTCGGAAAGTTCTTTTAGGTAAGCTACCGCGCGATCAACTGTTTCGATCCACGTTTCTCTACGTCCGTATTCGTAACTGAATCGAGCATATTTATCGTAAAATTGAAATTTCTGCAGAGGAGTAGGGAAATACTTATCAGATTCGGCAAAAGCATTTCTTACCGCTTCGGGTATTGGCCTATCTTCTCTTAGTTTGGCGTGTTCTGCCCGGTAAAGTATATAACTTTTAGCAGCTTCGTATTCACCATTTGCTTGTAACACCATTTCAACAATATCCTGTACTACCTCTACAGAAGGGCGCTCGTACTTGGCAGACACGATGTTAACTACTTGAGTGGTAAGTTCATGGGCTGAGATTGTTGGTTTACTACCTAGCCCTTGAAAACATTTTTCGATAGCTTTTTCTATTCGAGTAAATTCAAAAGGCATTACACGTCCATCGCGTTTCACGATGTTTTCAGGTGTATTTACCTTTGTTGTTTTTTTAGACTTCGGGATGTTTATAGTCCCGTTGCTAGTGATGGTTGTATCTTTCGCCATATTGATAATTTTTAATGTTACAGATAAAATGTCGTTAGTTAATTTTGGAGCTGGTTTTTAACAACCAAACTGTTAATCCAATTAGTTTCTTTATAATAACATATCAGCAATCTACTTTGGTAGAAAATGTGATTATAATATAAATTAATTCAAGTATAATTCTATTTACAAGGCTTAAGGCTGGTTTTGGCCTTGATATATTCTTATTAACCCTTTGTTATTCCCGGTTAATTGCCTCTATTATTTTCTTTATCTCACCCACTGTAAAAGACCTGTTTTTTACCTTCCGGAAAAATGTGCTATAGCTAATTCCGGTTTGTTTACAAATGTAGGTCTTCTCAATCCCATAACTTTTCAAAATTTCAGGTAAGTTACTCTGAAACCTCTCAAAGTCATCTGCAATATTTATGTTTATTTTTCCCATGCATCAAATATGAAATAAATCCATTTCAAATTTAATACTATAAGGAACAAAAGTAAAAAAAGTTTACCGTTTTATTGAAAAATATATTGAATTAATTTGTAATTGTAGAGCAAAAGTAGGTTTTTGTTATTCACATAGTTATCCACAAAATCAGGAGGTTAAATGCTTCCAGTATTCCATATGCCTGACATCAGAATATTCTTTTAAATAAAAGACCATCAATTGGTAGTATGAAAAAAATTATCTGGTAACCCAGCCAGGTTTTTCATAAGGTTAAAATAAGTAATTGATTTAACGTTATTTTTGAATAGAGGCATTATGATTCACAAAATCAAAATTAATCTTCCTCATTATAAAATAGTTGATAAAAATGCATTCCTGAGGTCTCGTCAAAGCCTTTTTTGATCATATCTTTGTTGCCATGCACGTAAATGTGAAAGTTTTTATCCAGCTTTATTACACTTTTAAAAACAGGTTTCAACTTTTTAACGGCCTTAGGTTCAATATCAAAATTTTCTAAAGATGGTCGTGCATTTTCGGCAGCATAATCTTCCTGATAATTTTCAAAGGCTTCAATTATTTCGGGTTTTTGCAATACTTTCTCCTGAAATGAAACTTTGTCAAATTGTTCATTTTCCTGAAAGTATTGAGAGGAGTCGTTGATAAAACCAGCCCTTTCCAATTTATCATCGGGTAAAGCTTCCAGGGCAAAATCTTTACACATGTGCATGTATTGTTGGGTATGATAATAATCGTCAGAAATTATTTTTGCTTTTAAGAAGGAATTTAGCCAATATTTTGCTTCAATGTTATTTGTACGATCTACCACTTTTAATTTGAAGCCGTGCTCTCTTTCAGTATTGAACACGATTACTCCTTTGTCTAATTTATTAATATCAACCCCTTCGTCATTATTCAAAGTAAAATTTTGAGGCTGTTGCTTAACTTTGAGGTAAGTTTCTTTAGTTTCGGATTTGAAAATTCCTA
The DNA here is from genome assembly GCA_964592475.1 of uncultured Roseivirgaceae bacterium. Lineage (GTDB taxonomy): Bacteria > Bacteroidota > Bacteroidia > Cytophagales > Cyclobacteriaceae > CAZQEZ01. Next base: position 1,680 of record CAZQEZ010000039.1, on the reverse strand, counting down.
CAGCATTACACATTTCGTCATCTACCACGCAATCACTAAAATAGGCAACATACACTTCACCGGCTTTTATTTGGGGTTGCTGTGAATGTTGGTGTAATAGCTGTGCCAGGTTTTTAGATAGTTCTGTAAATGCAGGTGGACTGTCAAATATTTCACTTATGATTTTATAGGCCTCATTTTGATAAAGGTCATGCTCATGCTCGAATTGATAAAAAGTTTCATCTTTAAAAGAATGAAAAAAATATTTTTTTAATAAATGCTTGATGATTTCCTCTTGAAGGTCTACTAAACCAGAAGACAAAAACAGGTTGTAATTATTTTCATGATTATCAATTTTATGAATTATCAATTGCTGAATAATTGTGTTTTCGGTATTAAGCATGTTTTTGTATTTTTGAATATTCAAAGATAAGTTGCAAATTTAAGGTGGATTTAAATAATCAATAGATAAAAATGAATATTCGTATCTCAATTATATTTTTACTGGTGGGTATTTGGGCTTGTAGCCCGCCTAAACCAGTTGGCAATAATACTGAACCTGTAGATTACCGCATATACACTGCCTTGCTGCAAAAGCATGTGAATGAGGAGGGCATGGTGGATTATTCGGGATTATTGGAAGAAAGGAGCAAGTTGGATAAATTTTTAACCCAATTGGCCCATCATCCTCCTGCCGACGATTGGACTGAAAATGAAAAAATTGCTTATTGGATCAATGCTTATAATGCTTTTACGCTTCAATTGATAATAGATCATTATCCAATAGATGGGATAAAAGAAATAGGTCCTATTCTGCAAATACCTTATCTGAATTCAGTTTTTGATATCAGATTTATCAATATTAATGGTGTTGATCTTGATTTGAATTTTATCGAACACCAGGTATTAAGAAAAGAATTTGACGAACCAAGAATTCATTTTGCCGTTAATTGTGCTTCGGTTTCTTGTCCTCCTTTGCGCAGAGAGGCTTATAAAGCTGATAAACTTGATAACCAACTAAAGGATCAGGCAGTACGATATATAACTGGCCCGCATAATGAAATCTCTGAAGAAAGGATGTCCCTAAGTAAAATTTTCAAATGGTTTAACAGCGATTTTACTACCAATGGCAGCTTGGTAGATTTTATTAAACCATACACACCGGTAGCTATTGATGAAAAAACGAAAATTTTTTTTAAGGATTACAACTGGGGTCTTAATGTGCAAGAATAGAAAAACAAGTGCCTGAGTAGGAGATTGTTAGTTATTGCTTGGCTTTTTTACCCTATTAGGATATTCAATATATTTTTTTAGCTTAAATTTTTTGTGGTTTCATATTTTTTATGATTGATTTCGCCCGCTTTGAGGCTCTTGCCTATATTAACCAATAGCACAGGGCTAAACCCTGTGCTATTGATTTCGACCCTTCGGGCCTTCATAAGTCTTAGGTTGACGGCTATGAGGCTAAAGGAGTGTTTGTCGTCCCGAATTTAAATTTCGGGATATTTTATTTTAATTTTTAAAATCACATTTTAACCCCATATGGGTAAAACCGAGCTTTAATTAGAAACAAAAATGGAAATGAAAAAATAACCCCAAGGCTTCGGAGTTTATTTTACACCCTCCTTTGCCGAGTTATAGGTGCTTTATTTTTTCATTTTCCATTTTTTCCAAATACGATTCTGGTGCGTAATTTAAGTG
>CAZQEZ010000038.1:33633-33853 GCA_964592475.1 uncultured Roseivirgaceae bacterium | reverse complement strand
TTAAAGCCCGAAGGAAGTTTGGCTATTTTATTATCATTTAAATTTAAATAGATGAGGCTATCCAGACCAGTTATAGTACTGTCAATCTTATTCAATTTATTACCCGAAAAGTTTATTGATTTTAATCTGGTACTTTGGAAAATACTTCCTGGTATAGCATCCAGGTAAGGACTTCCCATGACATTCAAAGTTGTAAGATTTCCCAAACTATTAAAATTTT